>JAHBAP020000229.1 GCA_018500005.2 Mycobacterium sp.
CCGATCTTCGCGTCGGCGGCGGCTACCACCTGGTCGGCGTGCAGGGCGATGTCGGTGCCCCCGGCGATGCAGTAGCCGTGGATCTTGACCACCGTCGGCTTGTCGGCGTGCATCAGACTGGAGAAGCCACGAACGAACCGGCTCATCATCTGGTAGTCGATCATCGGATCCCACGGCTGGTTCGGCAGGTGATTGACCGCCTGGGTTTGTGCGTCGAGCACGGTGCCGTCGCGGTCCTCTCCCCCGGCCGACGACGTGCCGTCCGCATAGGCCGACAGGTCGAATCCCGCGCAGAATCCCTCGCCCCGGCCAGACACCAGGATCACGTGGACGTTGGGGTCGAGATCCGCCCTTTCCACGCACTCCGCCAGTTCCACGGGTGTCGCGGCGACGATCGCGTTGCCTTTCTGCGGACGGTTGAAGGTGATCCGGGCGACCCGGTCCGTGACCTCGTAGGTCATCGTCGTGAGATCGGTGCCGCTCACCTTCCCCTCCGCGAGCAGACGCGAAAGTACCTTGACACGCCGCCTTCCGGAGCAGTTTGCGTCTGCTCGCCGGGGGACGTCACCCCTTCGCCGGGGGACGTCACCCCTTCACCAGAGCGCGCTCGATAATCGGCGCGAGGTCCAATCCGGTCGGCAGGGTGCCGAACGCACCGCCCCAGGCGCCCGCCATCCGGGTGGCCAGGAAGGCGTCGGTGACCGCAGGGTGGCCGTAGCGCACCAGCAGCGAGCCCTGCAGGGCCAGGCTGATGTCCTCGGCAACCTTTCGGGCGCGGTATTCGATGGTGGCCGGGTCGGCGAGACCGGCTTGCAGCCCGGCGACGTGGCTATCCAGGCGGGTGTCCTGGCCGGCGGTCTTGGACAGTTCGTCGAAGAGCACCTCGACGCATTCGGGCCGAGTTGCCATGGCGCGCAGGGTATCCAGCGCGCTGACGTTGCCGGAGCCCTCCCAGATGCCCATCAGCGGCGCCTCCCGGTAGAGCCGCGGCATCCCGGACTCCTCGGCATACCCGTTGCCGCCCAGGCATTCCATAGCTTCGCCGGCGTGCGGGGTGGCGCGCTTGCAGACCCAGTACTTGGACGCCGCCAACCCGATGCGGCGCAGCAGGGTCTCGCGCTCGTCGCCGCGGGTGGCCGCGTCGGTTGCCCCGGCCATCCGCATCGCGACGATGGTGGCGGCCTCCGCTTCCACCGCGAGGTCTGCGATGACATTGCGCATCAGCGGCTGATCGATCAGGTAGGCGCCGAAGGCCTTCCGGTGCTGGGTGTGATGGATCGCCCGGGTCAGGCCCTGGCGCATGCTGGTGGCACTGCCCAGGGTGCAATCCAGTCGGGTGAGGTTGACCATCTCGATGATGGTCGGCACACCGCGGCCTTCCTCCCCGACCAGCCAGGCGGTGGCACCGTCGTACTCGATCTCGCTGGAGGCGTTGGCGTGATTGCCCAGTTTCTCTTTCAGGCGCTGGATGAACATCCGGTTGCGGGTGCCGTCCGGCAGCACCCGGGGCAGCATGAAGCAACTGAGCCCGTCGGGAGCCTGGGCCAGCACCAGGAAGATGTCGCCCATCGCTGCCGAGGTGAACCACTTGTGCCCGGTCAGGGTGTAGGTGCCGTCACCATTGCGCACGGCCCGGGTGGTGCCGGCACGGACGTCGGAACCGCCCTGCTTCTCGGTCATTGACATGCCCGCGGTGATGCCGACCTTGGTGCTGGGCACCTTCAGTTCGGGGTCGTATCGGCGGCTTGCGAGAAGCGGCTCGTAGACGGCGGCCAGTTCCGGGTTGTGCCGCAAGGCGGGTACGACGGCATAGGTCATCGAGATCGGGCACACGTGGCCCGGTTCGGGGGTCCACACGCTCATCTTGGCTGCCCGGACCACATGAGCTCCGGGGCGGTCGTCGGCCCACGGGGCGGCGTGCAGGCCGTGGGCGATGGCCACCCGCATCAGCTCGTGATAGGCCGGGTCGTATTCGATCTCGTCGACCCGATGGCCGTACCGGTCGTGGGTGTGCAGGATCGGCACATTGCGGTCAGCCAAGTCACCCCAGCGCTGGACGGTGGCACTTCCGGACAGTGCGCCAAGTTCGATGACTTCGTCGACACCCCACTGGCCGCCCTCGCGGATGAGAGCCTCTATCAACACCGGGGAAGTGGCGGGGTTGTAGTCGAGCAGTGGGGGTACCTGATTGGTGACGACGTGCGTATCCGGCATGTCTTGATATTACATTTTCCCGACAACCGCACAAGATGCGTAATGGTGGCATGCTGCTGACATGCGACCTAACACCTTGGTTCACGCCGGTACCCACCGCCTCCAGCATGAAGCCGTCCCGGCCGATCAGACGGTGGGTGGTCAGCCGCGCACCGGAGTGGCAGCTCTTGGCGAGTTCGGCGGCCTGGAAGTCGGCGTCTGGGAGATGACGCCCGGGGTCATGCGCGATGTCGAGAGCGACGAGGTGTTCGTCGTGCTCTGCGGGTCGGCGCTCATTGAGTTCGAGGACGGGACGGCGCCGCTGACGGTGCAGTCCGGCGACGTGGTGCGCTTGGCCGGTGGCGCCCGAACGGTGTGGACGGTGACCGAGACGCTTCGGAAGGTCTATCTCAGTTAGAGGTTGTCCCGCAGGAAGGCGATGTCGTTTCGGCGACCCTCGTCGGCGGTCTCGCAGATCACCGGTGCGCCGGCCGCCCGGACCACCGCAAGCAGGAGTTCGGGGTCGATCTGGCCGGTGCCGAAATTGGCGTGCCGGTCCGCGCCGGACCCGGCGGCGTCCCGGGAATCGTTGCAGTGCACCAGGTCGATGCGTCCGGTGATGGCCATGATGCGGTCCACTGCGTCGATCAACTGCTCCCCCGCCGCCCAGGCGTGGCAGGTGTCCAGGCAGAACCCGATCCCCGTATCGCCGATGCGGTCCCACAACCGGGCGATGGTGTCGAAATGCCGGGCCATCGCGTGGGTGCCGCCGGCGGTGTTCTCCAGATACACCGGGACCTCGGTGTTGAGTGCGGCGATGGCCTTGGCCCAGCGCTCGTAGCCGGCCTCGACGTCGTGATCGTCGGCATGCCCGCCGTGCACGATCACCGCCGTCGCGTTGATCTCGGCGGCGGCATCGCAGGTGTCCTGCAGGATCTTGCGCGACGGGATCCGCACCCGGTTGTTCGCCGAGGCGACGTTGATCAAATAGGGCGCGTGCACGTACACCGGGATGGGGGAACGGCGCAGCAGATCGGCGTCCTCCCGGGGCGGCTGCTTCTTCCAACTCTGGGGGTCACCGAGGAAGAACTGCACCGCGTCGGCCTCGTCCGCCAGGGCGCCGGCCAACGGGTTGTCGGAGCGGACGTGGGAGCCGATCAGCACGCTCCCTTTGTACCCCCTCCCCCGCGAGCAGACATAAACGTCCCCGACACGCCGGGACTTTGGAGTCGTTTGCGTCTGCTCAGCCGGGGAGGCGACGGGCACACAGTCGACTGGCGACCCGGGCGACGAGATCGGCCGGATACCGACGGACATCGTCGACGACAAACGGGACGACGCTCCACCCGCATTCCCCCAGCCGCGCTGCCTTGATGCGATCTCGTTTCCATGCCGCGGGGTTGGCGTGCCACTCCATGCTGTCGTACTCGGCGACGACCATCGCTTCCGGCCAGGCGAAGTCCACCCGCCAAAGTTGGCCGCACCGGTCGACGATCTCGTGCTGCAAGACCGGGGCGGGCAGGCCGCCGTCCAGGAACACCAGACGGGCTTCGCTCTCCATCGGCGACTCCGCGCGAGAGTCCGCGTACGGCAGGAGATTTCGCACCGCGACGATCCCCCTCCTACCTGCCTGCTCGTCGACGGCCCGGCCGAGTTCGACAGCCGAGCACGTCCCAGATCGCAGGGCCGCATCGAGGTTCGCAAGCACTCGCCGGCGATTAACCGTGCGGGCTACCTCCACTGCGGTCCATGCCGGAGCAGTGACCAGACGCCCCTGCGCCCGGGATAACAATGCACCGCTGCGCTGGTGAACCATCAGGTCAGCGGTAGGCCGGATCCGGACGTTGGGGTCGAGAACATGCAAACGGGAGTCCTGCTCGATGTCGAAACCGTGCAGTTCCGCCGCGGTTCCCATACATGCGACGATCGGCTTGCCGGTGGCGAGTTCGAGAGCGCGCAATCGGATCAGTGTGTCCGGGGGTTCCAGTGCGTAGACGCCGTGCCATACCCGGAACAGCGCGCCCGCCTTGAGATAGTCGGCCAACTCCTTGCGGGAGATGACGGCCAACACCTGCCGAGTCGTCGCCAGCCCGCCGTTGGCCGCGAAGAGTTCGTAGAACTGCACGGCCACATGGTCGTCATCTCGGCGACCGTCGCCAATTCACCCTTGTGAGCACCCGCCGAGCAGACGTAAACGCCCCCGCACGCTCGGCGTGTCGGGGGCGTTTACGTCTGCTCGCGCAGAGAGGTTACGGGCGGTAGTCGCTGTACCCGTAATCGTCCAGCGGAACGGCCGCTCCGGTGGCCTGACCGAAGTCCGGGCTGTAGTACTGATCCTCGTAGGACGGGATCGTGTACGCCGCGGCCCGGGCCTCCTCGGTGGGCTGAACCTGGATGTTGCGGTACCGGTTGATGCCGGTGCCGGCCGGGATCAGCTTGCCGATGATCACGTTCTCCTTCAGACCGGCGAGCTTGTCGCTGCGGCAGTTGATCGCCGCATCGGTCAGCACGCGGGTGGTCTCCTGGAAGGACGCGGCCGACAGCCACGAGTCGGTGGCCAGCGAGGCCTTCGTGATACCCATCAGCACCGGACGACCGGCCGCCGGTTCGCCGCCCTCGGCGACCACCCGACGGTTCTCCGCCTCGAACTCCGCACGCTCGGTCAGCGAGCCTGGCAGGAACTCCGTCGAACCCGAGTCGATGATCGTCACGCGGCGCAGCATCTGCCGGATGATGACCTCGATGTGCTTGTCGTGGATCGACACGCCCTGCGCCCGGTAGACCTCCTGGACCTCC
>JAHBAP020000443.1 GCA_018500005.2 Mycobacterium sp.
CATTGGGCCCGGCCGGCAGGTAGCGATGGCCGGCGGCGAGTTCGCCGCGCAGAAAATCACCCATCGCACCCACCTGGCCGGCGACCGGTTCAAGCGCCCGTGCCCAGCCGTCGCCGACGAGTTCACTCAACGGTCTGATTTCAGCAGGGGGCCGGGCGGTCACGGGGTCACAACTTAACTGCCACCGTTCAGTCGTAGGACTGCCACCCCGCCGAACCGGTCCACGGCTGACCGTCGAGCAGCACCGCCGGGTCGCCGGAGCACACCGCCCCGATCACCCGCCATCCGTGCGGCGGATAGTCCGGGAAGCACGCCACCAGGGCATGATCCTCACCGCCGGCGAGCACTAGCGACCACGGGTCGAGGCCGGCCGCTCGCGCGGCAGTGGCCACCGCGTCGACGTCCTCCCGCAGTGCCGCCCCGCGCAGATCCATCACCACACCGGACGCAACCGCCAGATGGCCGAGGTCGGCGAGCAGACCGTCGGAGACATCGGTCATGGCCTGCGCCCCGGCCTCGGCGGCCGCCCGGCCCTGCCCGTACGGCGGCCGGGGCACGCGGTGGTAGGCGCGCAGGTCGTCGAACCCGTCGCCGGGTTGACCGATGCCGTTGCGCAACAACGCCAATCCGGCGGCGGACCGGCCAAGTTCCCCGGCGACAGCGATCACCGAACCGGCGCGCGCACCGCTGCGCAGCACCGGCTGACGGCCACCGAGATCTCCCAGCGCGGTGACCGACACCACCCAGTGCGGGCTGGCGACCAGATCGCCGCCGACGATCCCCGCACCGGTTTTGGCGGCTTCGGCCCACATCCCGTCGGCCAGTTCGGCGACCCGGCCGGCGGCGGTGTCCCCCGGGGCCCCGAAGGCCACCACGTACCCGGTGACTCGCGCTCCCATCGATTCGATATCAGAAGCGTTCTGCGCGATGGCTTTTCGACCCACCTCATGGGGTGTAGACCAGTCCAGCCTGAAGTGGCTGCCCTCGACGAGCATGTCGGTGGTGACGGCCACGTGTCCGTCCGGGGCGCCGAGGACCGCTGCGTCGTCGCCAGGTCCCACCGCCACCCCGGCCGTCTGGGTTCGGTCGCGGACCAGTCGGTCGATGACGGCGAACTCGCCGACCGAGTGGAGGGTGGGCTCGGTGGAGTCGTCGCCGATCACTGACTGCCCTCCCCTGCGGTACCTTGAGCACGTCAGTGTAGGACCGATCGACTAGGTGGGGCACGTGCAGGGCGATACCGACGGACCGCCCCGCGCCCTGCTCATCGCCGCGGTCGCGGTGGCCGTGGCCGGCATCGTCGCGGTTCTCGCGGTGGCGGCCTCGCACCGCACCCCGGACGCTCCGGTGGCGATCGCCGCGGTACCCGCACCGCAGGCCGAGAGTCCGGAATGCCAGGCGCTGTTGACCACCTTGCCCGACCAACTCGGCGACTACCGGCGTGCCGAGACCGCCCAGCCCACCCCGGCGGGGACCGCGGCCTGGCGCAACGG
Source organism: Mycobacterium sp. (assembly GCA_018500005.2). Classification (GTDB taxonomy): domain Bacteria; phylum Actinomycetota; class Actinomycetes; order Mycobacteriales; family Mycobacteriaceae; genus Mycobacterium. The sequence continues at coordinate 1,494 of JAHBAP020000443.1, forward strand.
CGGGGAGTCCGTCGTCATGCGATGCGGACTGGACCGGCCGGCCGAATTCGTTGTTGGAGCCCCGATTCAGATGGTCGACCAGGTGCAGTGGTTTCAACTGCAGGACAACGGATCGGCGCGCAGTACCTGGCTGTGCGTGGACCGACCCGCCTACGTCGCGCTGACCCTGCCCGCCGGATCCGGACCCACGCCGATCCAGACCATGTCCGAGGTGATCGACCGGACGATGCCGGCCATCCCGATCCGGCCCGGCAAGCCGTAACGGGGTCTAACGCAGTCCGGTGCCGCGGGCCAGTGCGGTGTCGACCATGGTGCCGAGCAACGTCGGGTAGTCCACGCCACTGGCCCCCCACATCCGGGGGTACATCGAGATGGTGGTGAATCCGGGCATGGTATTGATCTCGTTGATGACTGGGCCGTCCTTGGTCAGGAAGAAGTCAACCCGCGCCAGGCCCTGACAATCCAGCGCCTGGAAAGTGCGGATTGCCAAGTCCCGCAACAGTTTCCCGGTCCCCTCGTCGACCGCGGCAGGGACGTCGAGTTCGGCGGCGTCGTCGAGGTATTTGGTCTCGAAGTCGTAGAAGTCCGCGGGGGAATCAGAAACGGAATCACAGCCGCTGCCGGCCACCCCGGCGACCCGGATCTCGCCGATCGTGCTGGCCCGAACCGCCCCGTCCGGGAATTCCAGCACGCCGCACTCCAATTCGCGCCCGTCGATACCGGCCTCGATGATCACCTTGGGGTCGTGGCGGCGCGCCTCCTCGATCGCCGCTATCAGCCCGCCCGGTTCGCTGACCCGACTGACGCCGATCGAAGAACCGCCCCGCGCGGGCTTGACGAACAGCGGGTAGCCGAGGTGGGCCAGGTCCGCTTCGTCCAGCACATCGCGGCCGGGACGCAGCACCACGTAGTCGCCGATGGGCAGACCTTCGGCGGCCATCAGTTTCTTGGCGAACTCCTTGTCCATCCCGGTGGCGCTGGCCAGCACTCCGGCGCCCACGTAAGGCAGCCCGGCCATCTCCAGCAGACCCTGGATGGTTCCGTCCTCGCCGTAGGGGCCGTGCAGGATCGGAAACACCACGTCGACGCCGGCCAGGATCTCGCCGACGCCGTCCAGCGGAGATCCCTTCCCGCCACGGACTTCGGGCAGCTTGCCGTCGGCGATGACCAGATCGTCGGGGCTGACGTCGGCGCGCAGCCAGGAGCCGTCCCGCCCGATGCCGATCGGCACCACCTCAAAGCGTTCGGGGTCCAGGTTGCGCAGGATGCTGCCCGCCGACACGCAGGAGATCGCATGCTCCGAACTGCGGCCGCCGAAGACGACGGCGACGCGAATCCGGGATCCGGGGCGGGAAGTCACAAGCTAGAGAGGCTACAGCCCCCGCCGGTGCCGCTACGCATCGAGCGCGCCCAGGACATCGGCCACCAGGTCGTCGGTGTCCTCGATCCCCGCCGAGATCCGGGCGAATCCGGCCGGCACCGCGTCGCCGTGGCGGGCCCGGCGGTCCACCGAGGTGTGGATGCCGCCGAAGCTGGTGGCGGCGACCAGCAGCTCGCTGCGCCGCACCAGGGCATGAACCGCGTCAGCCTCGGCCAACTCGATCGCGAGCAGACCGCCGAACCGGCGCATCTGGTTGACCGCGACCGGGTGCGACGGGTCGGTGGGCAGACCGGGATAGCGGACCGACCGAACCGCGGGGTGGCCGTGCAACGCGGTGGCCAGGGCCAGGGCGTTCTGACATTGCCGGTCGAACCGCAGACCCAGGCTGCCGATGCTGCGCAGCAGCAGCCAGGACTCCAGCGCGCCGGGGATCGGACCGGCCAGCAGCCGCTCCCGTTCGATGGCCTCCATCAACTCCGGCTGGCTGCCGGCGACGTAGCCGGCGATCAGATCGCTGTGGCCGGCCAGCGCTTTGGTGGCACTGGCGACCACCAGGTCCGCCCCCAGCGACAGCGGCTGCTGACCGAGTGGTGTCGCGGTGGTGTTGTCGACCAGCAGCCGCGCGCCGCGGCCGCGGCAGATTACAGCCAGCCGGTGAAGGTCGACCACATCAAGCGCCGGGTTCGTCGGCGTCTCGGCCAGCACCACATCGGCCTGCGCGGCTGCGTCGCACATCTGGCCAGCACCC
>JAHBAP020000195.1 GCA_018500005.2 Mycobacterium sp.
CCCTGGTCGTGGGTGGGGGCCGCGAGCCACCACCACACACCCGGCAGCCCGCCAGGCCCCGCGGGTGGCGGCGGTGAAGGCAGCACGCACTGAGACCGCGCTGCCGCCAAACCGTCCACCGGGGTCGGGTTCTGTACGGCGTGTCGCATGACTGACACTGCCTCCGGTTTCACCCGGCTCACGCGCCTGGCGGCCAGCGTTTTGGCCGGACTGCTGATGTGCGTCAGCTTCCCGCCGGTCGGCTGGTGGTGGGCCGCGATCCTCGCACTGGCCTTGTTCACCTGGGTTCTGACCGGGGCGCAGACCACGATGGCGGGCGCATTCGGCTACGGGCTTGCCTTCGGTATCGCCTTCTACCTCCCGCTGTTGCCCTGGATCAGCGGGTTGGTCGGGCCGATGCCGTGGATCGCGCTGTCGGTGATGGAGGCGCTGTTCCCGGCCGTATTCGGGGTGTTCGCGGTACTGCTGGTCCGACTGCCGGGCTGGCCGATATGGCTGGCCTGCTTGTGGTCCATGCAGGAGTGGCTGAAGTCCAGCATCCCGTTCGGCGGATTTCCTTGGGGGGTAACGGCTTTCGGCCAGTCCAACGGTCCTTTCCTTACGCTGGCGCAATGGGCCGGGGCGCCCTTGGTGTCATTCGCGATCGCGCTGGTGGGCATCTCGCTGTGCGCGCTGGTGATGCAGATCCGCCGCGGCGGTGACCGCGGCACCCGCGTCGTGTCCGCGGTGGGGATTTGCGTTGTCCTGGCGGCGATCGCGCTTGCCGCGCCCGGCGTCCGCCGTGCCGCTTCCGCCGCTGGCGATGAGCCGCTGATCGCGATCGCCGCGGTCCAGGGGAATGTGCCGCGGCTTGGACTGGACTTCAACAGCCAGCGCCGGGCCGTCCTCGACAACCACGTCAAACAGACGCTGCTGCTGGCGCAGGACGTCGAGGCCGGCCGGGCGCCGCGCCCGCAGTTCGTGATCTGGCCGGAGAACTCCAGCGATATCGATCCGCTGGCCAACACCGACGCCGCCGCCCAGATCGAGCTGGCGGCGCGGGCCGTCGGCGTCCCGATCCTGGTCGGCGCCGTCGTCGACCACCCCGACGCGACCCCGGAAAACCCAGCCGCGTCGAACACGGTCATCGTGTGGGATCCGGCCACCGGACCGGGGGAGCGCCACGACAAGCAGATCGTCCAACCGTTCGGCGAGTACCTGCCGTGGCGGTCGTTCTTCAAACACCTGTCGTCCTATGCCGATCGGGCCGGCTACTTCGTCCCCGGCAGCGGGAGTGGCGTGGTGCATCCGGCCGGGGTGCCGGTGGGCGTGGCGACCTGCTGGGAGGTCATCTTCGACCGTGCTCTGCGCCAGTCGGTGCGCAACGGCGCGCAGGTCCTGGCGGTCCCCACCAACAACGCCACCTTCGATCAGGCGATGAGCGAGCAGCAGCTGGCTTTCGCCAAGCTGCGCGCCGTCGAACACGGCCGCTACCTGATCGTGGCCGGCACTACCGGCATCAGCGCAGCGATCGCCCCGGACGGACGCGAGATGGGCCGGACCGAGTTCTTCACCCCGGCGTACTTAGACGTGGAGGTGCGGTTGCGGACGGCCGAGACCCCGGCCACCCGCTGGACTGTCGCGGTGCAATGGCTGCTTGTCGCAGCCGCAGTGAGCGCGATCGGCGCTGCGATATTGCACAATGGTGGCGTCTTCGGGCGGCCGCTGCGCAGCCGGCGTAGTCATTCAGGCAAAGGAGTCGCATGACCAACCCCGGAAGCAGGCCGGCCAAGGCGCCGGCCCGCAAGGTCTCGCCGAAGTCCCCTGAAAGTGCGGCTGAACTGCCCAGTCGGCGCACGCTGGTCATCATCCCGACCTACAACGAGCGCGAGAACCTGCCGTTGATCATGGGCCGGGTTCGCAAGTCGCGCCCCGATGCCCACGTGCTGGTGGTGGACGACGGGAGTCCGGACGGCACCGGCCAGCTGGCCGATGAGATGTCAGCGGCCGAGCCCGAGCACGTCCACGTGATGCACCGAACCTCCAAGGACGGACTGGGTGCGGCGTACCTGGCCGCCTTCGCCTGGGGCATGGAACGCGGCTACAACGTGCTGGTGGAGATGGACGCCGACGGCAGCCATGCGCCCGAACAGCTCTATCGGCTGCTGGACGCAGTCGACCATGGGGCCGATCTGGCGATCGGGTCCCGTTACGTTGACGGCGGGACGGTCCGCAACTGGCCCTACCGGCGGCTGGTGCTGTCCAAGACTGCCAACACCTACGCCCGCGTTCTGCTGGGGGTGGGGATTCACGACATCACCGCGGGTTACCGGGCCTACCGGCGCGAGGTGCTGGAGAAGCTGGACCTCTCGACTGTCGAGTCCAAGGGGTACTGCTTCCAGGTCGATCTCACCTGGCGGTCGATCAACAACGGGTTCACCGTCGTCGAGGTACCGATCACTTTCACCGAACGTGAACTCGGCGTGTCGAAGATGAGTGGCTCCAACATCCGCGAGGCCATGCTCAAGGTCGCCCAGTGGGGGATCGGCGGCCGCGCCAAGCGGCGGCGCGCGGCGCGCTGACCGGCCGAAATCAGCCGCGGCGCTTGGTCTTGATCAGGTCCAGGCGCTCCTTGAGCAACTCCTCGAGTTCCTCGACCGAGCGGCGCTCCAGCAGCATGTCCCAGTGCGTGCGGGGCGGCTTGACCTTCTTCGGCTCGGGCAGTTCGCCCTCGATGAGCGTGCCCTCCAGGCCGTTGCGGCACAGCCAGGTACCGGGAATCTCGGCATCGTCGGCGAACGGGACCTCGAACTCCTCACCGTTCTCGGTGCGGTAGCGGGCGAGTTGCCGCGGCGCCAAGTCATGGTTGCGGTCGGTCTCGTAGCTCACGGCGCCGAGCCGGCTGCCCCTCAGCACACGATCAGCCATGTCGATTCTCCTTGCGTGATACGTCGGCGCAGCGCCAAGAACGGCGTCGTGGTTACCAACGCGAACCCCCATGATACCGGGCGGCGCGTGATGCCGGGTTTACGCTCGCAACCGTGACGCGCCGCACCCGACCCCGACCGTGCCGTTGGTGCGGCCGTCAGGTGCCCGAAGCCGGGATGGGCCGCCGTCGGCAGTACTGCCGGCAGTCCTGCCGCCAGCGTGCCTACGAACAACGGGCGCAGGTCAAAGGCACGTCGGTGCCCGTCGACGCGGTGGTCCTGTCGGCTGACGAGGCCGCGGAACTGTCCGATCGGGTGTACCAGGTGCGCTGTGCGGCCGAGGATGTCGCGACCGCTGTGGAAGAGGGCGCGTCGACGGCCGAATTGCGCTCGCTGTGTCAAGAACTGATGAGCGCCGCCAAGGCCGCCGACGGGTGGCGCTGAATAGTGTGATTTACATCCCCATAGTGGGGGATTACTCGCCGGTAGTAGTGAAGAAATCGCGTAGGCGTGCCACACTCGGACAGGACCGGCCACCGTCGAGTTTCGCAACCCCCCCGCGTAACTCCGGTGGCCGTTCCCTTTCTCGGGAAAATCGTTCCCGCCGAGATAATTACGGCAGACGGTTTGTTTTCCGGGAGTTGCTTTCGTTGGTGTCAGTTTCTGCCAGAATTTCAGCAGAGCGGTCACTGCGCACATTCCTGGGTGGGGGAGAGTGTGCCGGTGGCCGCTTCCCGATTTTCAGACGGGTAGATCCCGGTAATCGCCGCTGACCAGACAACCCGCTGGCGATTTCCCGCCTACGGGTTTACGGGTTGTGGTGCCCTCGGTGAGATTCGAACTCACACTGCACGGGTTTTGAATCCGTTTCCTCTGCCAGTTGGGATACGAGGGCAGTTCAGTTGAACGGTGTCTCACCTTAGTGGACTGCTCTGAGCCCGGTTTCGCCGCCCGTGATCACCCGCGCGACAATGACCCCATGACCGATCCCGACGCACGACGGGTTCTCATCGCCGAGGACGAGGCGCTGATCCGGCTTGACCTTGCCGAGATGCTCCGTGAGGAGGGCTACCAGGTCGTCGGAGAGGCCGGCGACGGTCAAGAGGCGGTCGAGTTGGCCGAGAGCCTGAAGCCGGACCTGGTCATCAGGGACGTCAAAAGGCCCCGCCGCGACGGCATCGACGCCGCGGCCGAGATCGCGGCCAAGCGCATCGCCCCGGTCGTGGTGCTCACCGCGTTCAGCCAACGCGACCTGGTGGAGAAGGCCCGCGACGCAGGCGCCATGGCCTATCTGGTCAAACCGTTCTCGATCAGCGATCTGGTCCCGGCCATCGAACTGGCCTTCAGCCGGTTCCAGGAGGTCACCGCGCTGGAACGCGAGGTCGTCAATCTCGGTGAGCGGTTGGAGGCCCGCAAGTTGATCGAGCGCGCCAAGGGCCTGCTGCAGGCCCGGCACGCCATGACCG
>JAHBAP020000500.1 GCA_018500005.2 Mycobacterium sp.
CGTCCCGATCCCCATCTGCCGCAGCGTCAGCCACTCGCGGGTGTCGAGCCGATCGCGGGTGATCGCCGCCGACGGGTCCTCGGGACCCATCTGCTCGGCGCACCACAGCTCATACGGGCACTCCCCGCATTCCTTCTGCCCGATCGGAATGACCAGCGGCGCAGGATCATCGGCGGATCCGGTGATCCGCACGGCGGTCGCGGCGGCCTTCACCCGGAAGTCGTGTTCGTGGTCGTAGCGTTCCAGCACCGACCGCAGCACCTTGCCCCTGCTGCGGGAGAACGTGGGCCGCGTCGGCTTGGACAGATCGTGCCAGACGAAGACCAGCTCATGGTCGCGACCCGAGACCGCCACGGTGCTGGTACCGATGATCGCGCCGAACAGCCGGTCGGGCCCCGGATGGAAGCCACAGGCCTGCAGCATCCGGGTGTAGTGCGCCAACTGCAGGCCGTCTTCGTAGTGGTGCGGGCTCGCGGTGCATCCCGGTTGTTCCCACCAGATGTCGGGCCGCACCAGGGACGACACCGGCTTGGACGCCTTCTTCGCGGTGTCGAGGGTCTTATGGTTCTTGATGTCGGCGGGCAGATAGCCGCCGCCGACCCTGACGAGAATGTCCGGCTTGCCTTTGCGGCCGCCGGCGGTGTCGTCGGGCAGCCAGCCGCCCAGGATCAGCGGCACACCGGACTGCATGGCCGCCAACGTTTTCGCGACCGCAGCGGCCTGGCGCAGGTCGGGATCGATCAGCTCTGAGGTGTCGGGGTGGATCCTGTGCAGTTCGGCGAACACATCGGCTTCGAACTGGACGCCGCCGTCGAAGAGGGCTTGCAGTTCCGGCGGGGTCAACCACTCCGGAAGCGGGACCAGCGGAGCGAAGTTGTTGTGGGTGCGAACCGGACATTGCTTGGCGGCATAGCCGCCGAGCAGGATGGGTTCTTCGCTCATCGGGTGATCTGCTCGGGCGTTGCCGCTTACAGCACGAACAACGTCTTGGCCGGATCGAAGGTACTCGTCGAGAGATTCGCCAGCACGCCGGTGTAACCGGGCAGCCCGGGGTTGCGGTCGTAGTAGAGATAGCCGGTGGAGGTTTCGTAGACGAATTGGCTGGTGAAGTTCGCGCCCGGACCGAACTTCGCGGTGTCGACGACGTCGACCACATTGCTCTTCGCCCCGGCCAACGGGCCTTTGTCGATCACGACGATGTCACCATGGGCGCCAACGATTTTCGTCTGTGGCGTCCCGGCCTTGGTCTGGAACAGATAGTTCATGATGAAGGTGTCGGTGGCCGAGGTTCCCGTGAGCGGTTGGCGCCATGGACCTTTGAACCATTGCCGGGGACTCGACGGTGCGGAGTACACCCACCGTCCGCCCGGGGTCACGCTGTCGCTAGAACCGTCCGCGGCCCCGTAGACGTGGATGTCGAGCGACACGGCCGTGGGAATGTTGGTGAACTGACCGGCCGTTTCGTCGTTGGGGTAGGTGAAGAACCCGTAGGCCCCGTTGCTGTCAGCGGGGAAACCGTCGAGGATCGCCGCGGTGCGCAGCGCGATCGGATACGGCGTTGAGGCCGGCCCGGATACCGAGTTCTTCCAGAAGTTGAAGTTCCCGCCGGCGCCGTATTGCGTGCCGTTCTGGGCGTAGGGGTAGACGATCTTCTTGGTGACTTTCGATACGTACGAGCCGTATTGGACGAAGTTCTGATACGAGCTGGGAACCCAGCCCGTCTCGTTCATGTTGACGTTGGACGCCGGTTCGGTCGATTGCTGCGCCCAGACCTTGTCGGGGCCGATGATCCGGCTCACCGTCGGCAGGGGCTGGGGAACCCAGGGGCTGGTGCCGCTCCACACCAGATCGGCGTACGGCGTTCCGGTCTTACCGGCGGCGTTGAGTTGGTTGACCACCGTGTCGACATCGGTGAATCCGTACTTGCGGCGGTCCACCGCGCCATTCCAGTTCGCCCCGTTCAGGCTGAACTGCATCTGGATGGGCAGCGACCACTCGTCGATGTAGGAGGTGTCGATGGTGTACTGAGACGCGCCGTTGTTCGAGTACAGGTAATACTCCACGAAGCTGTAGTTAGAAAAAGAGTTGGCGGTGGCGGGCTGCAGGCTTGGGTTGTCCGCGGTCGGGTTGAACGCATCGACACCGCCGGAAGAACTGACTGCGCTGGGGAATCCGGCCGTGCCCTGCACGATGTAGATCCGGTTCTCCGGGGATCCGGGTGCACCCGTTCCCGCCGCGAGCGTGACCGGTGTCGAGGACCCGTTGGCCACCTCGACGACCGGGAACCCGGCGGGGATGCTGTAGTCACCCGAGGTCGTCAGGTTGTAGACCCAGATCGTCTGACCGGAGTCGTTGTGCAACAGGACGGTTGGAGGGGTCGGGGCGGCGAAGCTTTCGACTCGAGCGACCGGGTTGTTGGGGAACAGGGAGCGACGCATCAACAACAACCCGCCCTGCAGGAAGTCGGCGAGCGGGCCGGCCGGCAGCGCCCCCAGCCGGTTGGCCGCGGTATCGACCAGGCGACGAAGCTCGGTTGCGATCGGCCGGTGGGCCGTTAATGCCGCGGCCGGCGCCACCTGTCCTGGGGCTTCGGCTGGAACCGGGGGCTGGCTGGTTGCCGCGGGCAACGGCGCGGCCGTGTCGACCGGCGCTGCGACGGGCTCGGCGGCCCCGGCCGGCACCAGGGCGGAGGCGGCAATCTCTGCCGGCCTGATGGTCAACGGCTCCCCCGGCACCGCCGCCGTGCCCGGTACCCGAAGGATGGCCTCGGGACGGTCCCGCGTAGAGCGGCCGCGCGGCGCGACGCTCTGTGCATCGGACCGGGCGGTTCCCCGGGGCCGCGTGGATCCCTGCACGGGCCGGCTGGGCCGACCGTCCTCACCGCGCGTCGCCTTTGCCGAATCCCTGGCCGCCGAGAGCGATCCGGTCTCGCTCGGTTCCGCGGCGGCGGTGCCTGCCGCTTGTGGCCCCGCCAGCGCCACACCGGCGGCGAAAACCGCGACCCCTATCCGCACACCCATGCTGACATCCGGCATGCCCGCCACCCCCTCCGCCTGGAGGACTTGATTATGTCGCACATCCGCGCCTGAGCGCGTCGCGGTCGCGTCAGATCCCGTCGAGGTGCCGTTCGGCGCACGCCCGGCTCAAGGCCCGGCGGAACTCCTCGACGTCCCCGGAACACGCGTCGAGTTCGTCGGGGCCGAGCAGGGCAACCAGACCACGGTCGGTGCGGGCGACGACGAACGGTGCTGGTGACCCGGCGGCGAGGACGTCCGCGGGAGCGTCGTTGCGGTGATAGGTCCGGAACTCCACGTCGAGCTGATCTCGGCAGCGCCGCCAGTCGGCCCGCTCGGTGAACAGCCCGTGGGTGATGTCGCACAGCGCGCAGTGCGTCCGGCCCAGTCGCGCCCCGATCCAGTAGCGCGCCTCGCCGAGCAGCGTGCCGTCGGCGTCGTAGACACCGATCAGTTCACGGACGGTATCGGGCACCGTGTCAGGGTATCGGCGGGCTCGACAGAGCGGTGTGATCAGTGCTCGTCGTAGTGATCGTCGTGCTGGGCGTGCCGGTGCGCGCCGTGCAGGTAGTCGACGTGATCACCGTGCGCGACGGCCTCATGCCCGCAGCCCTCGCCGTGGGTGTGGTCATGGACCTCGGCAACCACGTGAGCGTTCAGGGTGTGCTCGTCGTAGTGGTCCCCGTGCAGATGGTGTGCATGGCCGTCATGCAGGTAGTCGACGTGGCCGTCGTGCTCCACCGCAACGTGACCGCAGGACGGCGCGTGCCGGTGATCGTGATCGTTGTGCGTCGGGTGCGTGCTCACGGGATCGGC
>JAHBAP020000506.1 GCA_018500005.2 Mycobacterium sp.
AGATGTGTATAAGAGACAGCGGCCGGGGACGGCAGGCCGGGGGGCTCGGGCTTGGCAGTCGGTGGTCCGTGCGGGGTGTCGGCGATGGTGTGCCACAGAGAGGTGTACCACGGGTCGCTGCTGCGGCCGGTCTGAGTCTTCGGACCGGTCTCCTGCTCGACCACCGCCCCGGGCGGCAGTTGGACCTGATAGGGGATGTCGCCGGGCTTGACGAAACCGAGACGCTCCCGCGCCTGCGCGGCGATGAAGACCGGATCGGCGAGTTTGGCCTTCTGGCTTTCCAATTCGCTGATCTGCTCGCGCAGCGCCGCTTCACTGGCCGACAACTGTTTCATCTCGGTGCGCTGCGCGAAGTAGGTCCGTACCGGGCCGGCGATCGTGAGCGTCAGGACGCACACCAGCACGGCCAGAATCGCGGCGCGGCGTGCGGTGAAGCCGAGGCGCTGCTCGCTTTGTTGCTGCAACGAGGCGGTGATGGCCTGGCGGATCGGCTCGGTGATACTGCGACCGACCGACCCACCGACCGACCCGCCGACCGACTCCGCCTTGTCCCGCAGTCCGGCAGGACGCGGGTCGCGGGCCGGAATCCGCGTCGGGCTCGACCGCCCCCGCCCCGAAGCGCCGGGCCGGGATGCCGGCGCACGGCGCTTGGGATCGGACCGCTTACCGTCAGCCAATTGCTCGCCTGCTTCGCCCCATCGAACTAACGCCCCATCGAACTAACGCCCCATCGAACTACTCTGCTGCACCGAACCGCGGGAAGGCCAGATCACCGGCGTAGCGGGCCGCGTCACCGAGTGCCTCCTCGATCCGCATCAACTGGTTGTACTTGGCGACCCGCTCGCTCCGGGCCGGTGCACCGGTCTTGATCTGACCGCTGCCCACGGCCACCGCGAGGTCGGCGATGGTGGTGTCCTCGGTCTCGCCACTGCGGTGGCTCATCATCGTGCGGTAGCCGTTGTTGTGCGCCAGAGCCACGGCGTCGAGGGTCTCGGTCAGGGTGCCGATCTGGTTGACCTTGACCAGCAATGCGTTGGTCGCACCGCGTTCGATCCCCTCCTCGAGACGTTCGGGGTTTGTGACGAACAGGTCGTCGCCGACGATCTGCACCCGATCCCCGAGCGCCGCCGTCAGCGCCGTCCAACCGTCCCAGTCGTTCTCGTCGAGCGGGTCCTCGATGGAGACCAGCGGGTAGGCGTCGAGCAATTCGGCGTAGATGGCGCCCATCTCGTCGGCGCTGCGGTTCTGCTTCTCGAAGCTGTAACCCGTTCCGGCGGTGTAGAACTCGGTGGCGGCCACGTCGAGAGCCAGGGCCACGTCCACGCCCGGCTTGAAACCGGCCGACTCGATGGCCGAGCAGATCAGATCCAGCGCGGCCTTGGCGCTGGCGACGTCGGGGGCGAACCCGCCCTCATCGCCTAGTCCGGTGTTCAGGCCCTGCTTCTTCAGCACCGCCTTGAGGGCGTGGTAAACCTCGGCGCCCCAGCGCACGGCCTCCCGGAAGTTCGGGGCGCCGATGGGCGCAACCATGAACTCCTGGATGTCGACACCGGTATCGGCGTGCGCGCCGCCGTTGAGGATGTTCATCATCGGGACCGGCAGGATGTGGGCGTTCGGACCGCCCAGGTAGCGGAACAGCGGAAGTTCGGCGGAATCGGCGGCCGCTTTGGCCACCGCCAGGGAGACCCCGAGGATCGCGTTGGCGCCGAGGCGGCCCTTGCCCGGGGTGCCGTCCAGATCGACCAGGGCCTGGTCGACCAGACGCTGATCGTCGGCGGACAGCCCGATCACGGCCGGGGCGATCTCGTCGAGCACGGCTTCCACAGCCTTCTGGACACCCTTGCCGCCGTAGCGCGAGCCGCCGTCGCGAAGTTCGACCGCCTCGTGCTCGCCGGTGGACGCACCGGACGGGACAGCCGCGCGGGCCATCGTGCCGTCGGCAAGAGCGACCTCGACCTCGACGGTCGGATTGCCGCGCGAGTCGAGGATTTCGCGGGCGAGGACAAGATCGATCGTGGGCACGTACTTCTCCTAGCTGGCCGGGGTGCGGGGTCGGGTCTGGCTGTCGTCGATCAGCCTAGATGGTCGATCCTGCCAGGGGGTCCCGTTAGAGGGGATGGCCCGCCGCGTACGCGGTCGCCCAGTCACGGACCATGCGCGCGTACAGCTCGGAATGGTTGTAGGCCCGCAGCGCGTTCATCCATCCACGCGGGGTGGCCATGTCCTTGCCGCGGTAACAGAGGTATCCCGCCGCTGCCAGCGTGGCGTCGTCGAAGTTGTCGGGACTCACCACACCGTCGTTGTTGGCATCGACCCCGTAGAGTCGCCAGGTTTCCGGGATGAACTGCATCGGGCCCATCGCCCGCGCGTACACCGGGTCGCCGTCGGCCGCCCTCGACGTGGCCTCCCGGTCGATGATCTCCAGGTTTCCGCTGGTGCCGTCCAGGCGCACACCGCGGATGGGCGGGTTGACGTCGCCGTTGGGGGCGATCAGGGCGCCGCGGTAGGTGCCGTGGTGGCTCTCCACCATGCCGATGCCGGCCAGCGTCGTCCAGGCCAGATGGCAATCCGGGTTCTCCACCTGAGCCACTCTGGTGGCGTATCCGTAGGCCTCCATGGCCTCGATCGGGATGCCCAGCGCCGGCGCGTGCTGCTCGGCCCACTCACGGAGTTGACCGGCAGGCCGGCCGTGCGCGTGGGTGTTGATGGCCGGGATCGGGGCACCGGCGGG
>JAHBAP020000173.1 GCA_018500005.2 Mycobacterium sp.
CCCCCGGCTCGCGCACCCCGACCCGCCGCAACCGGAGGCAGGCCCAGATGACCTGATCGCCAAGTTCCGGTCGCTGTTCGGAGACGGGATCGTCTTCGAAACCGAAACCCTCGGCGGCGCTGAGGATATGCGCACGCTCGATGCGACCGTGCTTGCCGGCATCATCCCGGCGACATTGGCCGGCCTGGACAGCGGCGAGAGCATCGTGGCGACATCCGGACGATGGCTGACAGCGCAGTACCGCCAAGGTGCCTTGCGCCGCATCTTCGTCCTGCCCCCGGACCCCGGCTCGGCGGCGCTCAAGGCATGGCGGGAGGTACTGCGCCAGCATGGTTGAAGACGTCAGGGTTGAACCGGTTGACGTTGAACCGGTAGATGTAGCCCGGGCACTCGCCGATCCGCGCACCTACGACGAGGCGATCCTGCGGATCTTCGATAAACGCCGTCAGCGCGGACAGGCATTCACCGAGATCCAACCGGGTGTGACGTACTTCGACACCGCCACCGGTCGGCGAACGCTCTCCCGCGCGTTATCCCGAAGCGTCGCAGCGGGGACCTACCGGCCGCAGCCGGTGGATCTGTGGTTCCTGGAGAGCAAGGGCAAGACCCGGGCCGCGCATATGCCTCGATTCACCGACCACGTCATCGGTTCGGCTCTCTACCAACTGCTCTCCCGAAACGCCCGGTGCTACGGCCTGCCGGGTGTCTACTCCTACCTTCCCGGACTCACCAATACTGCCGCGATGCGGGCGCTGGCGGCGTTCGTCCGCGCTCATCGGCACCGCTTCGGTCCCGGCGGTCCACCGCTGTATGTACTGCAATCGGATTTCGACCACTACGGTGACGGCCTGCCGGTCGGACCGGATGCACCCTGGTGGCCCCTGCTTCGCGAGGTTTCCGGGCTGGGAAGCCCGAATCAGGTGCTGCCGCAGCGTTTCTGGGATCTGATTTGCGAGCTGATCCGCCCGGTCGTACGCGACTCCGAAGGAGCCGAGTTCAACCGGGTGCACGGCGTCCCGATGGGCACTCCCCTGGTACCGCTGCTGTCCAACCTGGCGGTGGTTCCGATGGACCGGGCGGTGCTGGGCGTCGAAGGGATCTTCTACGCCCGCTACAACGACGACTTCCTGCTCGCCCACCATGACCTCGACGCACTCCACGAGGCGGACAGACGTATCGACGAGGTGCTGGCCGGGCTGGGTGTCCGACGCAAGCTGACGAAGGAGATCCGCACCGCGCTGAGTCCCACCGGCATGCCGGCCGACCGCGACCCCGCCTATCTGGGTCGCAACCGGATTGACTGTCTGGGCCTGTCGGTCAGCTACGCCGGCACGATGACCGTCGGGCCGCATCGACTGAGCCGGTTCATGACCCGGGTTTCCACCCGGATCGATGGATCCGCCTCGGCCGTACGCGCGATGCCGGTTGCACAACGGGCCGGTCACATCGTCGCGGCGGCCAACGTGATGCTCGACGTCGGTAGTCCGTTTGCCGTTCCGGGGCTTTCGGCACTCCTGGACACCACCACCGATCGCGGGGTCCTGAAGGATCTGGACTACCGGATCGCCCGCAAGATCGTCCAGTCCGCCACCGGACGGCCCGGCGTGCGGGGCTTCAGGCTCATCCGGCCGGCGACTCTGTACCGGGAGATGGGACTGACCTCACTTGTCCGACTGCGGAACTTGCGGTAGCCGGTTGGCTACGGTTGCATTCTCTGCGGAGGGCGCGGATCCCGCCTTCGGGTGGACACCTGCGAAGGACCACAGAGGCTGCGGCTTTCGGTCCTTCATTTTTTCGTTTTCCCCCGCGCCCTCCACTTTTCAGGTCCCGTAGTAGCGCCCGAGGAAGTCGTCGCGCAGTTCGGCGAAGTGGCCGCCGACGATGGAATCCCGGATCCGGTCGACAAGCGCAATGATGAAGCGCTCGTTGTGAATCGTGCACAACGTCGAGGCCAGGATCTCCTTCGCCTTGAACAGGTGGTGGATGTAGGCGCGGGTGTAGTGCGCGCAGGTGTAGCAGTCACATTCGACATCCAGCGGGGTGAAGTCCCGCTTGTAGCGGGCTCCGGTGATGTTGTACCGCCCGGTCGTCGCATAGATCGCGGCGTTTCGGGCCACCCTCGACGGGGAGACGCAGTCGAAGGTGTCCGCCCCGGCGGCGATCGCAGCGAACAGGTCGTCGGGTTCGCTGATCCCGAGGAGGTGCCGCGGCTTGGCGTCCGGCAGTTCCTCGGTGCACCAACCGACGATGGTGGCCAGATTCTGCTTCTCCAGTGCCCCGCCGATCCCGTAACCGTCGAAGCCGTTCCCGTCGTCGTCGACGATGCTCTCCAAGCCGCGACCGGCCTGCCGGCGAAGATCCTCGTAGTGGGCGCCCTGGACGACGCCGAAGAGGGCTTGCGGCGGGTGCGATTGGGGTTCCAGCGCGCTGAGCCGACGGTGCTCGGCCAGGCAGCGCTGCGCCCACGCCTGGGTGCGGGCCAGCGACTCCTCCTGGTAGCCCCGGGTATTGACCAGGGTGGTCAGTTCGTCGAACGCGAAGATGATGTCGGCGCCGAGTTGGTGCTGAATCCCGATGGACACCTCAGGGGTGAACCGGTGCGTGGACCCGTCGAGGTGCGAGATGAAGGTCACGCCGTCGTCGTCGACCTTGGACAGTCGCTGCTTTCCCTTGGCGATCAGGTCGTCGGCCTGCACCCGGCCCGGATCCTCCATCAGCACCTTGCGGAACCCGGCCCCCAGGGACATGATCTGGAATCCGCCGCTGTCGGTGAACGTCGGGCCGGGCCAGTTCATGAACGCCCCCAGGCCGCCGGCCTCGGCGACGACGTCGGGTCCGGGTTGCAGGTAAAGGTGGTAGGCATTGGCCAGCACCGCCTGCGCACCGAGTTCGCGCATCATCTCCGGCAGCACCGCCTTCACGGTGGCCTTGGTGCCGACGGCGATGAACGCCGGGGTCCGGATGTCTCCGTGCGGCGTGCGGATCACCCCACTGCGCCCGCGGGCACCCGGCAACTCCGACTCGACGGTGAAAAACGACACGTGCGTCATCTAACCAACACCGGATGGTTAGAACCGCCGCGGAATGGGTATACCGGCACGTCAATTGTCATTGGATGCCCCTGACATGGGCCTCCACAACGAAGGGAACCCCCGTGGTACGTGGTTTGGTGATCGGCGTCGGGAGCGCCGCGATCATGGTGGCCGGCTTGACCGGCTGTTCCAGCAAGAAGTCCGAGGAGAGCGCCGGGCCGTCGAAAGCCGCCAGCAGTTCGCCAGCGGTCACCGCATCGTCGGGATCGGTCACCGCGCAGGCCGGCGCGGGCACCGCCACGGTCACCATCGACGGGAAGCCCAAGGAAATCCAGGGACAGGTCGCCTGCACCACCGCCGCCGGCAGCTTGAACATCGCCGTCGGTCAGCAGGACACCGGGATCGCGGTGATGATGGCCCCGGACGCCTCGAAGGTGACCTCGGTGGGGCTGGGCAACGTCGACGGTGTGATGCTCGGCTTCCAGGACGGCGCCCCCGGCGGCAGTGCCTCGGCGACCAAGGACGGTCAGGCCTACACCATCACCGGCACGGCGACCGGGGTCGATATGGCGAACCCGATGCAGCCGATGACCAAACCTTTCGAGATCAAGGTCAGCTGTCCGTAGCGCGTTTGGAGGTGGCGGCGGCGCGCTTGCGACGGGGCGCCGCCGCCTTCCCGGTGCCCACCGCCCGCTCGAGCTCGCTCAGCGAATCCTCGAGGTGGCCGAGCAGCCGCTGCAGGCTCGGTACGCTGCGCCGGCATCCCACCAGACCGAAGTCGAGATTCTCGGCGTTGTTGGTCAACGTGATGTTGAGTGCCTGGCCGTCCAGTGCGATGGACAGCGGATAGTTGCCGTCCAGCCGAGCCCCGTTCCAGTACAACGGCTCCCGTGAGCCCGGCACGTTGGAGATCACCAGATTGAACGGCGGTGCCGCTGCACCCAGCGCCGGGGAGACCAGTGACAGCAGCAACGGGGAGACGTTGAACGCGGAGAGCGCCACCTGCTGAAGCTTGGGCAACTCCTTGAACACCGACTTGTTGTTACGCATCGAGAGGGCGACCTCGGCGAGGCGCTGGGCCGGGTCCTCCACGTTGGTAGCCAGGTTGGCCAGCAGGGCGCCGACCTGGTTACCCCCGCTGGAACTGGAGTCGTCACGCAGACTCACCGGCACCATCGCGATCAGCGCGCGGTCCGGAAGTGCTTTCTGCTCAATGAGATACGCGCGCAGCGCCCCGCCGCACACGGCCAGCACCACATCGTTGAGGGTAACCCCGGCGGCTTTTTTGATGGCCGCGAAACGTTCGATCGGCCAGGACTGTGCCGCGACGCGGCGGGCTCCCCCGATCGGGACGTTGAAGATCGTCTTGGGGGCGCCGACCGGGAGGGTCAACTGTTGCTGCAGCAGTCCCTTGTTGGCCAGGTGCAGCGCGGAGGGACCCAGGCCCAGGACGGATTCGGCCACGCCGAGCAGCCCTTTGAGCGGCGAACCGCCGGACTTGCCGGCGCCGGACGGACGCCGTCCGTTCAGCGCCCACGGCACCCGGATCTCGTGGTCGTCCGGATCGTCGGACAGCGAGCGGCGCATCATCCGCATGGCGCTGACGCCGTCGACGAGGGCGTGGTGGATCTTGGTGTACACCGCGATCCGGCCGTCGTTGAGGCCTTCCACGAGGTGGCTTTCCCATAGCGGACGGTGCCGGTCCAACAGGGTGCCGTGCATGCGCGAGGTCAGCTCGAGCAGTTCGCGCACCCGCCCCGGACTGGGCAGCGCCGACCGACGCAGGTGGTATTCCAGGTCAAGGTCACGGTCGAAGGCCCACGTCAGGTTGGCGATACCGCCGAGCAGTTCGGCGGGATGCTTGCGGAATGTCGGCGCCACATCGTCGCGGGTGATCAATTGCTGGTAGATGTCCCGCAGGAAGTCCGGGCCGGCCCCCTCCGGGGGTTCGAACAACTGCAGGCCTCCCACGTGCATCGGATGCTCGCGTGATTCCCCCAGCAGGAACATCGAGTCCAGGGGCGATATCAGTTCCATGCGACCCTCCGCTGCTCACGGGGCCTGATTCCCCTCGGGCGTCGTGGACAACCCTAGTCATCGCCTCGGCGATCCGGGTCGAAAGGCTCTGCCTAAGCGGGCTCCGGGAAAGCATGGTGGACGGATGAGGACCGCGCGGGGGCTGCTGGTTTGTTGGGCTGTCCTGGCCGGTTCCGCGGGATGCGCGATCCAGGCCGAACAACCGGTGGCGATGCCCGAGGCTACGACGCCGACCGCGGTCACCACCGCCGCCGCGCCGACGTCGCCAACCCCGGCCTCGCGGGCCGAAGCCATCCGGGACTGGGAGGTTCGCGCCGGCGACCACTTCAAGGAATCGGCGACCGCATTGGAAAGGATCTCCGAGGCATCCGACGCCGAGGACGAAGCCGGACTGCTGGCGGGATGCCGACAACTGCACGACACCAATTCCCTTGGGCTGCAGGATGATCTACCGACTCCGGATCAGAGCCTCACCAATGAGCTGCAGCGGATGATCGACGATATGAACACCGCGACACATGCCTGTCTGCGCTTCGCGCTGAATCGCAAACCCGCCGAGGCGGAGACCTACCAGAACTATCTGGGGCGTGCGGTCGAACACCTGCAGCGCGCCAAGGTGATGCTCAACGCGCTGAGGAGATGATCAGCGGTGGCCACCACCGCCACCGGGCGAGGCGTTCCAGCCCGGCTCGGCCACCTCGGCCTCGGTCAACTGGTCGCTGGTGTCCGGGATGACCGTCGGGACGCAGTTCATCGAGAAGCTGTCGGTGGTGTCGACGATGTCATTGCAACCGGCCAGCACTCGCGGGGCCGGCGCACCCGTCATCGCGGCAAGCGTCGGGGCCACAGCGAGTGCGGCACCCACCGCCACGCCAAGCAGTTGGCGGCGGCGGGCGGAAATGGTCGGTCCCATGAGGCACTCCTGTGGCAAACCCGGTAGGTCGAAACCTGGTAGTTCCAGGTTAGACCACCGACGGCGCCGAGGCGTTGCTGCCGATCTGGCTCAGATCGCTGATCCGGTAGGCCGTCACCGTGGTGTCACCCACCGCGTAGAGGACGTCGCCGATCCGGACGGTGCGCAGTGTCGGCTCGGTGGGGTGGATCTCGCCGACGACCTCAAGACCGTCCGGCCCGACCCGCAGCACCTTGAGGTACTGGCCGGACCGGTAGCCGGTCTCCGGGTCGTAGCCGCTGCCGGCCACCGGGACGACCAGCAGGCCATCCTCTTCGCTATACAGCAGCGCGTGGTGGTCGAACTGTGCGTCCGACCAGGACCACTGATAGCCGGGGTCGAGATATTCCCGATCCACGGCGGTCATATTCGTTGGGTCGCTGACGTCGAACAGCGTGGCGTGCACGTGAGTGTCCCAACTGCCCTCTTCGCGCTCCTGCCCGATGCCCAGCAGCAGGCCGTCGCCGACCGACTGGAGATAGTTGGAGAACCCGGGAACCTCCAGTTCGCCGAGTAGGGTCGGCGCGGTCGGGTCGGAGAGGTCGATGGCGAACAGCGGGTCGGTGCGCACGAACGTCACCAGGTATGCGGTGTCGCCGACATAGCGGACCGCATACATCTGTTCCCCGGGAGCCAGACCGGTCAGCCGACCGACCTCCTCGAGGGTGCCTGCGTCGAGGACGTAGATGCCGTTGTCGTCCGAACTGTTGTCGTGAGTAGCCACCCGCAGATGGCCGTCGTTCTCGTCCATCGCGAACTGGTTGATCAGGGTGCCGGGCACCACGCCGCTGGCCTGCCACTCGAGGTCTGTTCCGTCGACGACGAACCGCTCGATGCGGGTGCCGTTGGAGTAGCCGGCGTCGGTGTAGCGGTCCTCGATGTTGGCGACGTAGAGCGCATCAGAGGTCATGTAGACGGTGCCGCCGCCGGCGGACACCATGCCGGCCACACTGTCGGCCGGGCCGGCGGCGTCGCTGGCGGAGTCAACCGACACCACCGCCAGCAGCGACGGCCGCCCGTTCTGGTCGACCGAAGCGTGCGGCCGCACGATGTCCTGCGCGTCGGCCACCAAGCCGAGATCGACGGTATTGCCCTGCGCGTCGACGCTGTAGGCGTGCGGCAGGGACAAATCGACGATGTCGTCGCCCACCCGGGCCACGTACTCGTCCCAGGTCTCGTAGGTCCGGTAGGCGACCGGGGCGTTGGGGTCGTAGCGGATCATGCTCAACGCAGCGGGATCATCTTGGACCACAGCGCTATTCGCGTAGACGATCGGGGTGTCGGTGTAATGCGGTGCGGGCAGGTTCACCGACCGTTCCATCACCACGTAGACCACACCGTCGACGGAACGGGAGCTTTCGTAGGCGCCGTCGAACACCGTCTGACTGACCACCGTCGGCGCTGACCGGTCGGAGACGTCATAGACGGTGACGGTGGTCTGCGGGTTCCACTGCATCCAGTAGCCGGGGTAGGCCATCTTGACCTGGGGTCCGTACCAGCCGGTGCCGGACTGGGTGATGACGGTGAGCCGATCACCGGACAGATACTCGCCGGCGACGTAACCGGAAAGCGTCGACTCGGAGGCCACCGACAGATCGTCGGCGCGCGTGATCGTCAGCCGGCCGTTGTGGGCGGTGTAGATGTACTGGCCGTCGTTCTCGACGAAGTCGGCTTCGTCGACACCTTCGACCTGGGTGTTGGTGTTCGAGGTGACGTCGCCCTCGATCTTGAGGTACTCGGGGTAGGGGCCGTACCCGTAGCCGTAGACCGGCACGGTGGAGCCGAACAATCCCCCGTACTGCTGCTTGGCCATGTCGAGCAGATAGGCACGCAACTCGTCTTCGGCGAAGAATGCGTCGCCGGTCTGACTGGTGGTCTGGCCGGTGTTCAGAGCCGGGAAGACATTGAAGAACGTCCGCCGGACCAGCAGCAGTGCGCCTTCGAGGAACTGGGACACCTGGCCGCCGGGCAGGCCGGAGACCCAGTTGGCGGTGGAGTCGAAGAAGGCGGTGACGGCGGTGCCGATCGTCTGGATTGCCTTGGCCGGGACCGCCGGGCGGGGCGCGTTGAAGATGCGGGCGAGCACCGGATGGAACGCCAGGGCCTCCGCGACGACCGCGCGGCGCGATGGCGCCGCGGTGGTCGCTGCCGGCGACACCACTGCGGACAAAACGTTGCTGCGCACCGGGGCGGCGGTAACTGCGGCCGCTCCAGGTTGCTTGCTCCGCGACTGCTGGATGGCTGTTGGCGGGTCGTTGGACAAGGAGTCATCGGCCCGGACTTCCGCGGCCCGCCTGGTGTGCGCTCTCCGGTCGGTTCGGGGCACTGCCGGGTTCGCGGCAGCCGTCTGCGCGGCCGCAGGGGCCGCTCGAACAGGCCTGTTGGTCCGAGTCCGAGGGCCGGCTGGGTCGGATTGCTGCGGCCCTGACGCCGCGGAGGTGCCACCGTCCGCGGTGTCGGCGGCCGCAGTCCCGACCGCCTGCGGGCCCGCAAGGGACAGCCCGAGTGTGACCGCGACGAGCCCCACCCGTGCGCCCCGCTTGACTGGTGACATCAGGAGCCCCTAACGATGGCTGAGATTTTGCTGTGAGTTACCCGAACCCTAGCTGTGACGCTGGTTTGCGTCAATTGCCGGCAGAGCGAAGAACGGTTTGCCGCAGTGCGAAAATTCGGGTGCTCAGTCCAGAAGGTCGCCATTGCCGGCTCCCGGTCCCCGATAGCGGGCGGCAGCCGCCGAAAGGACACTCTCGAAGCGGGACAGCGAGTCCGGGGCGACCAAGCCCGGCAGGAGAATGCGCCAGCATTCGACGACCCGGGCAGTAGTGTCGCCCTTGATCAGATCGGACATCGTGAAGCAGCCGTAGATCACGGTCACCATGGTCCGCGCCGCCTGCTCGGGGGTGACCCCGGCTCGCAGTTCAGAAGGCTGGATCGTAGCCGCGATCGCGTCGACGAAAAGCTGTACCCGCCCTGCGACCGCATCGCTGCTGTGCTTGTCCAGTCGGGCCATGGCCTGCTCGAGATAGGCCGCGGTCCAAAAGGCCACATCCTGGCCAATGAGCCAGCTCAGCTGGAACGCCATGAGAATGACGTTCTCAAGCCCGGACTCCGGAGTCCCTACGAAGTCATTGCGGAGTTCGGCCATGCGCACCGCCACCTGGTCGATGACGGCGAACGCAACCTCCTCCTTGGAGTTGAAGTGGTAGTAGAACGCGCCGGCCGAGACTCCGGACTTCCGGTGGATCTGCTTCAGGTTCGTCCCACTGAAGCCGAACTCCCTGAACAGTTCGATGGAGGAGTCGATGATCTTCTGCCGGGTCGCTTCGGCCCGTGCCTGACTCACCATGTTCGCAGACTGACAGAAAGGCCCGAGTCACGTGGATGAAATCCGACTCTCTTTGGGGAGACGTCATTTGTTGATCTGCGAACCGGACTCAGCGCCGGCGAAGACGACATGGTCGTCGCAACACTCACAATCGAGAGTGTTGCGACGACCATGCGAACCAAGAACTAGACGAGAACTGTTGTCGAGTTGGGGATCTGGTACAACGGCACCTTCTTTTCGTAGGTCAGGGCACTGGTGATTCCGTCCAGAAGACCCGCGCTGAAGGTCAGCGATCCCGACGAGCCGACGGTGAAGCTCGCGCCGGCCCCGGTGTCGGCGTTGGCCGTCGGGCAGGAGTTCGACCCGTCGACGCAGAGCGACGCGGTGATCGGATTTTCGAATCCTCCGGTGATGGAGAACAGCGACCATCCGCCGACGAGGGGGATCGCCTGCGGCATGACGATGCCGTACATGAGGTTGATGTACGGGGTCAGGTAGGCGTTGGCCGTCGCCCCGCTGAGGGCCTTGAACTCTGACGCGTCGGCATCGAGGTAGTAGTTGAACGCCACCTGCACCTCGCCCTGGGCGCCTTCCGTGTTGTAGGTGAACAGCATTCCGGGCACGGCGTAGGCGTAGGCGGTTACCGAGGACTTGCCCTCGGGAAGACCGTTCAGCGTGACGTCCGCACCGAGTTTCGCCCCGGCACTGAGAGTGAAGCTGTCGGACCCGAGCGGGCCCGGCGTGCTGATCGAGGCTAACGACAAGTCCTTCTCCGGAGCCGTCACCTGACCCTGCATCGTGAGGCTGGGGCCGATCTCGGCGGCAACCAGCACCCCCAGTGACCACTGTCCCGGCTTGAACTTCGGGAAGAAGCCATCGGGGACGACCACATAGCCGTATCCCATCGGGTTGACGTCGATACCCACCTTCAGAGTCGGTGACTGGGGGTCGCCGACGGTGTAGCTGAGCGCGGCCGGGCTGAACTCCTTACTGAATGCCAGGGTGTAGGTCGTCCCGCCATCCGGATAGGGCGACAGACCGCTGTTGCCGAAGATCGGGTCGGACTTACTTCCAACCCCGGCATTCTTGCCGAAATTCGACGTGCTTCCCTGCCAGGGGCTTCCGCTTGCGGCAAGCGTCTTGCCGAACGTCACGGCCTCCTGGAGTGTTCCGCCCTGGCTGCATTTCCAGTTCGTATCGCACTTGAAGTCGGCCAGCGACGGCACCGAACCCAGAGCGCCTTCCGCCGAAGTCGGCGGGGCGGCTTCAAGCTGTGTCCAGTCGCGTTCGCCGGCGTTCGGCATTCCCGAAATCGTCAGCGGCTCGGCGCCCACCAAGTTGTACGTGCTGACTTCGTACTTGGCCTGACCTGCGGGCAGACCGGCGGTGCCAACGTATTTCGTGATCTTGGTACCCGCCGCGACGTTGACGCCGGTCACGGTGGCACCCACCAGGCTCGCCGGGTCCAGTCCGCCGTTGGTCAGGTATGCGGCAGGCAGACTGAGAACCATTGTTTGCCCGCTGCTCTTGCCGGCGATCAACGAGCGGGACGTAACCGTCTGCGACTGGTTCACGGAATATGTGCCGGCCCCGCCGGTACCGGTGAGGAAACCGGTGATCTTTGTCTGGTCGGCCGGGCCACCCACCACGTACCAACCGTTAGCGATGTTTCCGCTCTGAATCGCTTCCACGGTCAGCGTGGTTCCGCTGATGTTTCCGGAGAACACCGCCGGCTGCGTGCCGTCGCTGATGTAACCGATTGGCGCGCCTCCGGTGACGACCCCGGACCACTTCTGCACCGACCCATTCGCGAAGCCGACGATCACGCCGTTCCGGGCCACGGCGTCGCCGTAGATGTTGATCCCATTTCCGACAGCCGGGGCGATCGCCGTGACCTTGCTCTGCCAATCGGTCCCGCGCAGTTGAATCCAGTTGTTCTGGCCCCACGTACTACCGTTCGGTCCCGTGGTGTCGCCCGTCCACGCCTGCACCGACCCGTTGCCCAGGCCGACGATCACGCCCTGCTTGCCGGATGCGGTCACCCCCGCGGACACGAACGGAATGATCGACGTCACGGGATTGTCACCGGTTCCGCCACTCCAGCCGTCGTTACGCAGTTCGATCCACCCGTTGCTGCTCGCATCCCGCAACTGAACCGACGAATTCTTCAGTCCGACAACGAATCCCCTATCCAGCTGGGCGATCGACCTGATCTCGTTGCCACCCCCCCAATCGCCTGGCGCTTTAATCCTTTCGACCCCGTACTTCCCTGTTTGTGTGGTACCGCTGTCGTCCTTCGGCTGCCACTTCCACTCCCCGATGTAGCCGTTCTTCAGGGCGAAGGCGAACGAGGGCAGGTAGGTGTTGCCGCTGATGAGTTTCTTGTATTCGACGATGCCCACCACGGGCGAATTCTGCGAACCGTCGTAGAGCGTCTGCCACCCCGGCTGGCCCACACCGCCCGCGCCCTCGTTGAACTTCAACACCGAGCCGTCTGCGCGTCCGACGAGGAAACCGCTGCACGCTCCCTTGCCGGAGCCGCCGGGGCAGATGTCCGGCCGATCCCGGAAGGACATCATCGTCGTGACGGCCGAAGCACTGTTGAAGGCCGACATATTCGAGCCGTCGTACTTGGGCGCCGAGGTCCCGGGCCGGTACAGAATCTCCCAGTTGTTCTTCCAGGTGCTCGGATCATTCGCATCCGAACCCTTGCCCACGTTCGTGGTCGGACCAATCCACTGGCGCACATAACCGTTGTCCAAGCCCACGACAAAGCCGTCGAGATAGGGCATGACCGCCTTGACCCCGCCCCAGCCGCTCTGGAAACCGTGCAGTTCGGTCCAGCCTCCTGTTCCGACACCCGATGGACTGACGCTGGGCGAATACATCTGGATCGATCCGTTGGACAAGCCGACGATGATCGCGGGGACAGAAGCCGGTATCTCCTCGCCCGACAGGGTCTTCTGGTTGAACACGATTCCGGCCGGGACCTCGGGCGTTGAAGTGCTCTCGCCGACGGTCTGGGAAATGCTGACTTTGTATGTGCCCGTTGACCCTTGGACCCCGCCCGCCGCTGCGCCGTTGGTGCATTTGTCCGTGTTGCAGTTGGCCTGGGATACGTTTTTGGGGACGAATGCGGTGATGATCGTGCCGGCCGCCACCCCGGCCGCGGTGATCTCAGTGCCGACCTGAACCGTGCTGCCGACACCCAGTCCGGTCACCGTCAATTCATCACCTCGGATGTACCCGGTGAACGTGCTGGCGATGTGCTGGCCTGCCTGGTCATGCAGTACCCGGTTGTACTGGGTCAGGGAGGTCACAGAAACGTTATTGCCCCAGGGGGGCTGTCCGGAACCGGGCCAACCGGTCAGCCGGATCTCGCTGACCTGCACGGCGCTGCCGGTGGTGCGCACCGTGGGGAAGACCACCTGGTAGTACTGGTACTTCGTGGTGTTGGCGAAGGTGACGTTCGAGTAGGCGGTCTCGCGGTCGCTCGGCGCCGACAGCGAACCCGAAGCGATGTCGGTGAAGGTCTTGCCGTCGACCGAGCCCTTCACCTGATACGACGTCGGGTCACGGCCTTCGGCGTCGTTCCCGGTGGTCAGGCCGAGACCGGTGACGGCGTAGGCACCGCCGAGGTCGATGGTGACGCTCGAGCCGGCTCCGCTGGAGTTGAAGTACTTGGTGGAGGTCGACCCGTCGAATGCCTTGTCGGCACCTTCCCCAGCAGGAACCCCTCCTGTTGATGCGGTATAGGTGGCGGTGGGGGTCAACCCGGCCAGCACCGTTTTCTCCGAACTTCCGGAGTTCCACACCTCGACCGTGCCGTCCTGGCGGCCGATGTACACCGATTGCCCCACCGACAGTGCGACGTTCACTGCGGACCCTGAGACGCGGGCCGCGACGAGCGATGCATACGGCGCGGAGGCGAGCGCCGCCGTGGTCGGCGCAGGGGTCTGGGCCGCCGGGGACACCGGCTGGGTGTCTGCCGTCCGGGACTCGCTGTCCTGCGCGTACAACCCCTCCTGCGAATAGCTCAGCGGCGTGATGGTGTCGAGGTAGAGGTCGGCGCCGGAGAAGTCG
>JAHBAP020000621.1 GCA_018500005.2 Mycobacterium sp.
CAGGAGTCCAGCACCGCCTTCATCACCGGATGCTCCAGGTCGTCGGAGGTGTCGACCAGGATGACGTTGTGGGTGCGGCGCAGGCGCGACAGCACGCCGCTGAACATGGCCGGAACCAGCGGCCGGGGCTGATCCGAGGCACGGTTTCCGGCCAGGACGTCGAGTCCGATGGTGTTCTGCCCCAGATGTTCCCGGATATCGGCGTAACCGTGGACGTCGGTGTCGTTGAGCACCGCCGCGTAATCCCCCGGAGGCGTCTCGTCGATGCGGCCGGCCAGCGTCCCGAATCCGGGCGCGGCATCGACGGCGACGACGTTCTCCGGCCGGCATTCCCGGAATGCACCTCCGACACACGCCGTCATCGTCGTCTTACCGACGCCTCCCTTACCCGAGACGAAGGCGATCACGTACTGCTTGCGAATGTGGCGCCGAATACGATCGCGCAGTTCGCGATGGTGCCGCTCAGCGGGTGACTCGCCCGGATTCACCGTCTTACCCGAGACGCTGTAAACCAGCTTGCGCCAACCCGATCCCGGCGGAATCTTGCGGGGCGCGACCATATCGGAGATGCGGAGCGTTCCGGAGACGGAGTCCGTAGTCATCACCTAGACGACCTTTCTGTGTGAGTACCACTGCTCGTGGGCGGGCAGGTTGCGCAGCATTGCGCCGACGGCGGCGGAAATGTTGGCCGTCGAACCGGGACTGGCGATCATCCACGACTTCCCGCCGCGCTTGACATGTTCGGAGAGCAGTCGGCCCTTGGGGGTGTCGATGATCGTCACGGTTCCCGAGTCGATGTGGGCCCGGGTGGGGCCGCTTCCAGCGCCGGCCTGCAGCGCAACGAGCGAGGCCTGGGCGGAGCGTTCGGGGTCCGCGGCGAGGGTCAGAAGGGCGACTTGGTCGCCGTCGAGCCTGCGGTCGATCAGAAAGGTCCGCAGGCTTGCGGAATCCTTTACACCGCTGAGGATTTCCGCGACATCGATTGTGGCGGGTTTCAGCGGGGCAGGTGCCATCGGGCCGCAGAGCCTTTCGATCTGGGCGCTTATCAGCAGGGCCGCCGACTGTTCGGTTGTTGCTGTCCCCGCGCCACTGAGCCGGACTCGGTTCCCGGACCGCTCCAGCCTGGCCCACCACTGGGCGAACCGCGCCAGCAGGATGCGCTCGGGCTCGATGCCGGCAGCGGGGGTCTGCACGCACATCAGGACCGCAACCTCGCGTCGCGACAACACGGTGAGCCATTCCATGACCGTTTCGTCCACCGTTCCGGCGGCGTCGATGACGCCCGCAACGCGCAGTTCCTCGGCGGCGGGGTGTCGGAGAACCAGTTCCGGGGTTTCCATGCTGGGCAGGTGCGGGCGCAGCCCGAGCTCGGGCGCGAGCACCTCGATACCGGCGAACACCTGCAGTGCCCACAGGCCGTCGAGAGAGGTCGTCAGCATCATGTCCTAGGAGAGGTAGACGGTTGGATCGCGGGCGCAAGGCGGTGGGGCGCACCCGCTGTGCTGCCCCACCGCCTGACTGCGGCCAGGTTTAAAAGAGATTGCTCATCTGCATGTCGGTGGCGTGCGCGCCTTCGTTGACGCTGCTGATCGTCTGACCGTGCCGACTGACGGTCTGGATCAGGCCCTGTAGACCGTGCAGCATCTGCATCTGTGCCTCGTGGAAGGAGCTCGCCGCCGAGCCCTGGAAGAAGTCGGCGATCGCGTTGGTGCGCTGCTGGATATCGTCGTGGATTTCCATCAACTGGGCCGCGCGGGAACCCACATCGGAGGCGAAGTCGGCGACGGCGCCGTGGTTGTAGGTGATGTTGTCTGACATCGGATGTCCTTTCGGGTGATGGAGGAGGGTCAGGCGTTCGCGGCGAAACCGGTGAGGCTGTGGGCGGCGTCGGTCTCGTGCTGCTCCATCAGCGAGGCGGCCTGGCTCAGTCCGTGGGCCAGCCGAGTGCCACCGGTGATGGTCTGCTGCAGGTCCTGGTTGATCTGGGCGGCGGTGTTCACCGACGCCAGCGAGGCCTGTCCGCCCCATACGGCGGAGCCGAGTCCCTCGTGGTGGCTCAGGTAACCATTGGCGATCGCGGTGGCATGCTGCAGCGCCGACTCGATGGCCTGCTGAGTGCTGCGCAGCACATCGGGTGTGACGACAAGTGACATATTTCTTCTCTCTTCCTTTGCTGGATTGCTGCTTTTAGGGCCGGGGCCCTGGCAACTCTGTGAGTATTGGACGGGCGACCGGGGCTGTCACTTCACCCCTGTGGCAAATACGATCAAGCCGCCCTCCCGGTGCATGCACATCGGCTATCCGGGACTTCCCGGTTGCCGTTCGCCGGCCACCACGATGCGCGCGACCTGGACTTCGGCCTTGCCGGTTTCACCTTTGCTGTGCCCGAGCATTCCGGCCTGGGCGGGTGACACCGACACAGGGCCGCTGCCGGCCGCGGTGGTGGGTCCGCGCAGTTCGGAGGCCGGGCGCAGTTCGGAGGCACTGAGCAGTCCGGCCTTGAGGCCGGCCGGCCTGCCGCTGTTTTCCGGCTCGAAACTGCTGGTGGGCCGGGTGTAGCTGG
>JAHBAP020000087.1 GCA_018500005.2 Mycobacterium sp.
GCCCCAGGTCGCCGTCGCGGTCCAACTGACCGAGGAGTTCTGCAGGCCGTAGGTGAGCAGAGTGATACCGGTCGCGCCGAGGAGCAGGCCGATCCAGTCGTATTTGCCGGTGGCTATCACGCTCCGGTAGCCGCGGGTGGCGGCCAGGGTCACGGCGATGACGGCCGCAGTCAACGGCAGCGCAACCCAGAACACCCAACGCCAACTGGCGACATCCATCATCCAGGCGGCGAACAGCGGACCGAGAAGCAGACCGAAGCCGTGCGCGAAACCCCATACCCCGACTGCCAATCCGCGTTGTCGCAGCGGAAAGGAATTCACCACGATGGACAGAGTCGCCGGCGCTGAGATGCCGATGCCGATGCCCTGAATCGCGCGACCGCTGATCATCAGCGGACCGCCGGTCGCGATGGCCGACATCAGCAGGCCGCCACCGAAGATGACGAAACCGATGACGATCATCTTGACCTCGCCGACCAGATCACCCATCCGGCCGCCGGCCACCAGGGCGGCCCCGAAGGCAAGGCTGTAGGCGGTGATGGTCCAGGTCTGCGCGGAAAGGCCCAGCGCCAGGTCTTCTTTGATGGTCGGTAGCGCCGGGCCGATCACGGTGCTGAACATCTGGGCGATCAGCGCGCCGAAACCCATGGCCGCCAGGATCGCCCAAGCCGCCTTGCTCGCTCTCTGCTGCCCTCCGGGGCCGGCTTTGGCGGTACTGGTCATGAGTCGAAATCCCTTCCACGAGAGCCCAGTCGCTCCACGAGGTCCCAGGGGCCGAACGCCTGGGGAAGTATCTGTGCCATGGTCTGAACGCCCTGCGGCGTCATCACCAGCAGGTCCGGTCCGCCGTGCTCGTAGAGCAGTTGTCGGCAGCGTCCGCACGGCATGAGCGGATCGCCGTTGCCGTCGACGCAGTACACCGAGGTGAGTCGTCCGCCGCCGGTTGCGTAGAGCGCCGACACCATCGAGCATTCCGCGCATAACGTGATCCCGTAGGAGGCGTTCTCCACATTGGCGCCCGACACCACCCGGCCGTCGTCGACGAATCCCGCCACGCCTACCGGAAAGTTCGAATAGGGGGAGTAGGAGTTGGCGGTCGCGGCTATCGCCGCCTCGTGCAGCGTCTCCCAGTCCACGTCGGCGTCGGTCTGACCCATGTGACCCTCTCTCCCGGGGAGGAGCGCGGGAGAGCGTTCACTCCCGGCTGACCGCGTCAACCTAGCATCGAGAGTCGGCGAATTTGCTCGAAATCGCAGCCTCGCAGCCGCTCCCACACGGTGCGCCGCGGCCTAGCATTGTGCAGGCCTAGACAGGAGAGTTCGATGAGTCGACACGAGCCCGATCCGCTCGCGGATTCATTGCTCACCTTCTACAACCAGGGCCACCGCAACGGGCCGATAGTCGTCGACGACTGGGCCGGCGGGATCCCGCAGACCCGCGCGCAACTGCCGTCGGTCCGGATCGGCCGCCGCTGGTTCTCCAGCCTGTGGCTCTTTCCGGTGGGGGTCGTGGCTTTGGTGCTGTCGATCGCGGTGGCCCGGGAGATGGCCCAGCACGAGTGGTTTCACGCCTTTGTCGCCCGCTACCCGGGAACGTCGACGCAGTACGTCCAGCCAGTCAGCACCGGCTTCCCGTGGTGGCTGCGCTGGCAGCATTTCCTGAACCTGCTGTTCATGATGTTCATCATCCGGGCCGGCCTGCAGATTCTCGCCGACCATCCACGGCTGTACCTCAACTCGGGGAGCAGGCCCGATTCCGAATGGCTGCGGCTGCGCGGCCCGGTGCCGGCCGACCGCCGCGACAGCGCCGATGCCCAATCGGTGTGGACCGCCAAAGAGGACTCGGTCGCGTTGCCGAAACATCTGGGAATCCCCGGCTTTCGCCATTCGGTGGGGTTGGCGCGTTGGTGGCATTTCTCCTTCGATCTGCTGTGGCTGGCCAATGGGGTGCTGTTCTACGTTCTGCTGTTCAGCACCGATGAGTGGAAGCGCCTTATCCCCACATCGCTGGACGTGTTCCCGAACGCGTTGTCGACCGCTATGCAATACCTGTCGCTGGAACTTCCACAGAACGCCGGCTTCAGCGCCTACAACGCGCTGCAGTTACTGGCCTACTTCATCACCGTGTTCATCGCGGCACCGGTGGCGCTGGTGACTGGACTGTTGCAGGCGCCCTTCGTGGCGGGCCGCTTCGGCACCGGTGCGGGACCGTTCAATCGGCAGGTCGCCCGGACCCTGCATTTCGCTGTGCTGGTGTGGATGCTGGTGTTCATCGCGGTGCACACCCTGATGGTCTTCGTCACCGGCTTCGTCGGCAACGTCAACCACATGACCTTGGGCACCGATACCAACTCCTGGATCGGCGTCGCGCTGTATCTGGCCTGGATGGCTGTTGTCGCCGCGTTCTGGCTGATCGCCTCGCCCTTGACCATCAGGCATCCACGGGCGGTCCAAAAGGCCGGCCGGTTTCTGATCGGCGGGCTCAAGGGCAGGGCGGAGAAGGTGAATCCGCTTGCCCGCTATGCCGATTCGGACATCTCGCCGTACTTCTGGACCAATGGGGAACGTCCGGAGTCCGAGGAGTACGCGAACCTCGCCGCGGGCGGGTGGGCCGATTACCGACTGCGGGTGGGGGGACTGGTGGCCAATCCGGTCGAACTGGCTTACCGGCAACTGCTCGAAATGCCGAAACAGGAACAGATCACCCAGCACTTCTGTATCCAGGGGTGGTCGGGAGTCGCCAAGTGGGCGGGTGTTCCGATGCGGGACATCTGTGCTTTGGTGCGCCCGGCGGCCAATGCCAAATGGGTGGTGTTCTACTCGTTCGCCGACGGATCCGTCGGCGGCCGATACTACGACTGCCATCCGATCGAGAGCATGTATCACGACCTGACGATCCTGGCTTATGAGATGAACGGCGAGCCACTCAACGAGTCGCACGGCGCCCCGTTGCGGTTGCGCGACGAGGTCGAACTGGGCTTCAAACAGGTGAAGTGGATCCAGTCCGTCGAATTCGTGGAGTCCTTCGCCCATCTCGGTGCGGGACAGGGCGGCTACAACGAGGACCAGGAGTTCTACGGCAATCGGATGCCGATCTGATCAGGGATTGCCCGGAACCGCGGTGAGCGGGATGTACACAGTCCCCTGGCAGGCGCCCG
This sequence comes from Mycobacterium sp., assembly GCA_018500005.2. Classification (GTDB taxonomy): domain Bacteria; phylum Actinomycetota; class Actinomycetes; order Mycobacteriales; family Mycobacteriaceae; genus Mycobacterium. The sequence goes on from JAHBAP020000087.1 coordinate 3,158, forward strand.
AACCGATGTTGGTGGCGAAGGTTCCGGTCAGTGAGCCGTCCGGCTGCGGTGAGTAGGTGGTCGTCGAACTGGCGGGGTCGAAGGTGACGGTGCGATCCGGCAGCAGGCAGTCCCATCGCCAGTTGTTGGTTCGCGACCACTGGGTGCCGGTCCAATTGAAGGTGGTCGCCGCCGCCACGTTGTCCTTGGTCGCCGGACCGTCCACCACCGAGGCCGAACAACTGCCCGACGAGCAGTCCGTGCTGAACCGGTACCAGACGGAGTAGGGCTCCTCGGACTGGCCGGCCGCAACGCTGGTGCCCTGCTTCTGGTCGGTGTGGAAGGTGATCCGGTACCACCCGTTCCAGGCGGGGGCGGGATCAGCCTGCGCGACCGGGGCGCAGAACAAGCCGACCACCACCGCGGTGGCGGCCGAGTACCGGCCGACTCTCACCGCGGTCAGCGCTGGCAGACGCCGTTGACGATCGACTTGCAAACCGCACCCGGGGGAATGGGATCCACGCTCGGCGAGAAGGAGTTGTTGCCGCCGGGACCGAGCGCCTTCTCGGTGGGAGTCACCGCCGGCGCGTTTGAACTCGACGGCGTGACCGTCGGCGTGGCGGGGGCGTCCTTCTCGGTGGTCGGGCTGCAGCCGGCGAGTGCGCCGACAGCCAGCAGGGCGGCACCGCCGCCGAGAACGATCCTGCGAGTCATTCCTGTGCTCATCTTCTGAGCGTAGCCCGAGGTAACGCGCCGTGCGGCCTCAGGGAGCGGTGAAACCCTCCCGCTTGTGCGCCCCGTCGCAGAACGGCTTGTTCTCCGAATGGCCGCAGCGGCACAGGAAGCTCTTGGCGGTCTCCTTCACCACCGAGCCGTCCGAGGCGAGGATCTCGACTTCGCCGGTCACCTCGAGGGGGCCGTCGGTCAGGGTTTTGATGGTCACATCGCTCATGGCCGCATTCTGCCGCATCAGACCCCGGCCAGGGATGCGATCCCGTCGCGGGCGAAATACAACAGGAATCCGGCGGCGACGACCCACAGCAGTGGGCTGATCTCCCGGGCCTTGCCGGAGGCCGACCGCAGCACCACCCAACTGATGAAGCCCACGCCGATGCCGTTGGCGATCGAGTAACTCAACGGCATGACCGCGACGGTGAGGACCACGGGCAGGGTGACCGAGAACTCCGAAATGTCGATATGCCGAAGCTGGGAGAACATCATGGCGCCGACGATCACCAGCGCCGCGGCGGCAACCTCGGTGGGCACGATCGAGGCCAGCGGAGCCACGAACATCGCCGCCACGAACAACGCGCCGGTGACCACGTTGGCGAGACCCGTGCGGGCGCCCTCTTCGATGCCGGCACCGGATTCGATGAACACCGTGTTCGACGAGGCGGAGGTGGCACCGCCGACCACCGCGCCGGCACCCTCGACCACCAGTGCGGCGGGGAGGCGCGGGAAATTGCCGGTCCCGTCGGCCAGTCCGGCCCCCCGGGACAGGCCGGTCAGCGTTCCGAGCGCGTCGAAGAAATTGGTGAATACCAGCGTGAACACCAACACCGTGGCGGCCAGCACTCCGATGCGACCGAAGCTGTTCAGGCTGAACGCCCCGATCAGCGACAGGTCCGGCATCGCGAACGGCGACCCGGACAGCGTCGGCACCGACAGTCGCCAGCCGCCGGGATTGTCGACAGATGAGCCCAGGTGCCAGATCGCCTCGACGATGACGGCGAATACCGTTCCGGCCACCAACCCGATCAGGATGCCGCCACGCACCCGCCGCGCGACGAGGACTCCGGTCACCAGCAAGGTCAGAACGAACACCAGTGCGGGCACCGTGGTGATCGACCCGTGGCCGCCGCTGCCCAGACCCACCGGGGGAGAGGGCAGCCCGGTGGAACCGACGAAGCCGGCGTCGACCAACCCGATGAACAGAATGAACAGCCCGATGCCGGCGGTGATCGCCAGTTTGAGTTGGATCGGTACGGCGTCAAAGACCAAGCGCCGCAACCCCGTCACCGCGAGTGCGACGATCACCAGACCGTTGACCACGACCAGGCCCATGGCCTCGGGCCAGGTGCAGGTCCCGACTACGGAACTGGCCAGGAACGAGTTGATGCCCAGGCCGGCGGCGAACGCGAACGGTAGTCGCGCGATGACACCGAACAGGATGGTCATCACCCCGGCCGTCAGCGCGGTGACGGCCGAAACCTGAGCGAACTGCAGTTGGTTTCCGGCGACATCCTTGGGGCCGGCCAGGATGATCGGATTCAGGACGATGATGTAGGCCATCGCGATGAAGGTGACCATCCCGCCGCGGATCTCCGCGCCGAGGCTCGAACCGCGCGCCGAAATCTCGAAGAAATGGTCGAGGCGATTCACAGGTCGAACCTTAGGTGGTTATCCCTTCAACGGAGTGGGTTCCACGACGCCGATTTCGGCCGGGTTCGCCACGGCGGCCGGCAGGAACCGCTCGATGCAGAACACGAACAGTCCTCCGCCGATCAATCCGCCGAGTATCGGCGCGATGATGGGCACCCAGAAGTACAACTGTGGACCGTTCGCGGAGAACCAGGCGTCGTGGTAGCCGGTGATGAAGGACGCCACGCGCGGGCCGAGATCACGGGCCGGATTGATGGCATACCCGGCATTGGCGCCCCAGCCCAGACCGATGGCCACCACCAACAGACCGATGATCAGCGGTCCGGTATTCGCCAGTGGGGGGTTGTTGACCGCACTGGTCAGCGCGAAGATGACCGCCACCAGGATCGCGGTCCCGATCATCTGGTCGGTGAACGCGGTGAACATCGACACGTTGGCGTCCGGCGAGGTGGAGAAGATCCCCTGGGTGGCCTTGGTGTGGTCGGGGTCGACATTGTGAATGAGGTCGCTGTAGTTGAACCGGACCAGCAATGCCCCCACGAAGGCACCAGCCACCTGAGCGGCGATGTACGGCAGGATCTTTCGGGTCGGGAAGCCCTTGAACGCCGCCAGCGCGACGGTGACAGCGGGATTGAGGTGCGCTCCGCTCAGACGGCCGGCGACATAGACCGCCATGGCCACCCCGAGACCCCAGCCCCAGGCGATCGAGTTGTAATCCCCGGTCGATCCGGGATCCGTTCCGAGCTTGCCGCCTCCGGTGACGACCTGGGCGACCACACCGCATCCGAACAGGATCAGGATCATTGTTCCGAAGAACTCCGCGGAGCACTCCCCGAGTAACGGCGTTCGTTTCACCTCGACGCTCATGCACCGCAACGTAGCAACGAGAACGGCGTGGGGGTGTGGCTTTCGGCAAGGTCGCCGGGACCGGACACGTCGTCGCCATGGGTACCGAAAGGCGCTGGTCCCCCGCCTGGGTGTGGTACCCCTGGGAGGTTAATCACCTTGAGAGAGTCGGCGTTCGGTGTGGAAGGGACGATCTATGGCTGCTGCACGCTTCGTGGGACGGGTCGGCGGACTCGCGGTGGCACTGGGTATCGGTGTCGCGGCGTTCTCGGTGCCGGCGACGGCCTGGGGACAGTCGGGATCGGATGACGGTGATTCGGCTCAGGCATCCGGAGGGGTCGCTACGCACTCCACCGCCAGGCGGAGTTCGTCCGGAACCGCCCGCGGTGCGGCCGGGCCGGCGAGGCCTACTACCAACGCCCGCAACAAGTCTCGGTCGGCGGCCGACACCGCGGCCGTCGCCGTAGCCGACCCATCGATCGCGGCTTCGCCGGCCGCCGATGTGGTGGTAC
>JAHBAP020000314.1 GCA_018500005.2 Mycobacterium sp.
CAGCGGTGACGGCACGCCCAATGGTGGACCCACCCAGCTTGGGGTCTCCGGCGGCGCCTGCCCCGCCCCCGGCGCCCCGGCCGGCCAGTGCACCCTGCCCGCCGATTCCGGCTTCACCACGATTGCAACACCCGATGAGACCGCCAACGCTGGCTCGACCCCCGGCGGCGCCGGCGGTCCCGGCGGCACCGGTGGCCGTGGCGGTGACGGCGGCAATGCACTCGGCGCCGGCAGCGGCGGTACGGGCGGCACTGGCGGTCAGGGCGGCACCGGCGGCACTGGGGGTGCTAGCGATGGCGGTCCGGGCAGCCCCGGCTCGTCAGGCGTCAGCGGTACCACTGGGGCTGATCCGTCCGGGCAGACCGGTGGAACCGGCGGCGGTGGAGGAGCCGGCGGGGCCGGCGGGGCACCTGGGCCGGTGTTGTGACCTGCGGCAACCTCTGGTCCGATTCGGTGACGCAATGACGAGTTAGTCACAACCCGGGCCGGAGCGGTCCGAACGCCGATTGGCCCCCTCCTTGGAGGGGGCCAATCGCGTACTAGACCTTCGGCTTAGCGACGGTAACCGGAGCCACCGCGGCCACCGCCCGCGGCTTCGGGGGTTGGGGCTATGACGGCGGCACCAGTGGCAAAGGCGGCCCCGGGCGGTGGTTCCGCACCTCTGGCTGAGCGAGCCGGCGCCGGGGTTGACGGCTATCCAGGACGGCAATGGATCGTTCGTGCCACGCCAAGATCGTCAGGGTCGCGTCAGGCAGGCTCAAGCCACAGCGCCGAGTTCGGCGGCAGCACCAGCTGCGCCGAGGCGGGACGGCCGTGCCACGGCTTATCGGTGGCCCGCACCGAACCCATATTGCCGATGCCGGTGCCGTTGTAGACCGTCGCGTCACTGTTGAGCACTTCACGCCAGGTGCCGGGGAGCGGGAGTCCCAACCGGTAACGGGTGTGCTCGCTGCCGGCGAAGTTGAACACGCAGGCCATTACCGAGCCGTCAGCGCCGTAGCGCAGGAAGCTCAGAACATTGCTGGCCGAGTCGTTGGCGTCGATCCACGAGTAGCCCTCCGGGCGGGAGTCCAGGCTCCATAGCGCCGACCGGTCGCGGTAGACGGCGTTGACGTCGGCCATGAACCGCTGGATGCCCGTGGAAAAGCTGTTCTCGCCCAACTGAAACCAGTCCAGGCCCCGCTCCTCGGACCACTCGGCGCGCTGCCCGAAGTCCTGCCCCATGAACAGCAGCTTCTTGCCGGGGTGCGCCCACTGGTAGGCCAGCAAGCCGCGGATGCCGGCTGCCTTCATGTGATCGTTGCCTGGCATCCGGCCCCACAGCGTGCCCTTGCCGTGCACCACTTCGTCGTGGCTGATCGGCAACACGAAGTTCTCGCTGTAGGCGTAGAGCATGGAGAACGTCATCTCGTGGTGGTGGTAGCTGCGATAGATCGGATCGCGGCTGATGTAGTCCAGGGTGTCGTGCATCCACCCCATGTTCCATTTCATCGAAAACCCAAGGCCGCCAAGGTTCGTCGCCCGGGTGACCCCGGGCCAGGAGGTGGACTCCTCGGCCACGGTGACGACGCCCGGCGCTAGCTTGTGGACGGTGGCGTTCATCTCCTGCAGGAACTGCACCGCTTCCAGGTTCTCCCGGCCGCCGAAGGCGTTAGGTGTCCAGCCGTCGGCCGGACGGGAATAGTCCAGATAGAGCATCGAGGCCACCGCATCGACCCGAAGGCCGTCGACGTGGAACTCCTGCAGCCAGAACAGCGCGTTGGCCACCAGGAAGTTGCGCACCTCCGGCCTACCGAAGTCGAAAACGTAGGTGCCCCAGTCCAGTTGCTCGCCGCGCCGCGGATCGGAATGCTCGTACAGGGGCGTTCCGTCGAACCGTCCCAGGGCCCAGGAGTCCTTGGGGAAGTGCGCCGGAACCCAGTCCACGATCACGCCGATGCCGGCGCGATGCAGACGGTCCACCAGGTAGCGGAAGTCGTCCGGGGTGCCGAACCGCGAGGTTGGGGCGTAGTACGACGTGACCTGGTATCCCCAGGAACCGCCGAACGGGTGCTCGGCGACCGGGAGTAGCTCGACGTGGGTGAAGCCCTGGGCCACAACGTATTCGGTGAGCTGTTCGGCGAGTTCGCGGTAGCTCAGCCCGGGCCGCCAGGAGCCCAGGTGAACCTCGTAGGTGCTCATCGGCCCGAGGACCGGGTTGCTCGCCCCGCGCTCGGCCATCCAGGCGTCGTCGTCCCAGGTGTAGTTGGACACGAAAACCCGCGACGCGGTTTTGGGTGGCACCTCGGTGGCGAATGCCATCGGGTCGGCCCGGTCGGTGACCGCACCGTCGGACCCGTGCACCCGGAACTTGTACAGGCCGTTCAGCGAGAAGCCCGGCCAGAACAGTTCCCACACCCCGGAGGACCCCAGCACCCGCATCGGGGCGTCGTTACCGTCCCAGCCGTTGAACTCACCGACCAGACTGACGCCCTTGGCGTTGGGCGCCCACACCGCGAAGGACACCCCGTCGACCACGCCGTCGGGGGTGGTGAACGAACGCGGATGAGCGCCGAGGATCTCCCAGAGCCGCTCGTGGCGGCCCTCGGCGAACAGGTGCAGGTCGACTTCGCCGAGGGTGGGAAGGAACCGGTAGCCGTCGGCGACGGTCAGGACCACGGGTCCACCGTCGGCGCCGGGATAGCTGACCTCGAGTCGGTAGTCGGCCAGATCGGTGAACGGCAGCGACACCGCGAACAGCCCGGAGTCGACATGCGACATCGGGTACCGCCGGCCACCGACGAGTGCCGCCACGTCCAGGGCGTGCGGGCGCAGCGTCCGGATCACCGTGTGATCGCGGTACTCGTGCGCGCCGAGGATGCTGTGCGGGTCGTGGTGTATCCCGGCCACGAGTCGGGCCAATTCGGCCGGATCCGGCGCCAGGTCGGTACTCGTCGCGTGTCGGCTCACCGGATCACTCCCGGCGCAACAGGTTGGCCCGCTGCTCGCGCGGGACGGCCGGCATGTTCATGATGTGCGAGACGGCATGGACGGGATCCAGACGCACCCAGTTGGACTGACCCCACTGGTATTCCTCCCCGGTGATCTCGTCGCGCACCCAGAACCGCTCGTAGGGCTCCATACCCAGCGCACCCATATCCAGCCAAACCGTCCCCTGCTCTGGGCCGAACGGGTTGAGATTGACCACCGTCAGCACTGCGTCGCCGGTCACCGGATCGAACTTGCTGAAGGCCAGCAGGGCGTCGTTGTCGACGTGATGGAACCGGATCGTGCGCATCTGGCACAGCGCGGGATGCGCCCGGCGGATCTCGTTGAGTCGGGTGAGGAACGGCTCCAGTGATCGGCCTTCCTTGACGGCCAGCGCGAAATCGCGTGGCCGCAGTTCGTACTTCTCGGAGTCCACGTACTCCTCGCTGCCCTGCTTCACCGCGACGTGCTCGAACAGTTCGTAGCCGGAGTAGACCCCCCACGAGGCCCCCATCGTGGCGGCCAGCGCGGCCCGGATGGCGAACATGCCCGGGCCGCCGTGCTGCAGGCTGTCGTGCAGGATGTCCGGGGTGTTGACGAACAGATTGGGCCGCGCGTAGTCGGCGTGCTCGGCGATCTGGCGGCCGAACTCCTCGAGTTCCCATTTGGCGGTGCGCCAGGTGAAGTACGAATACGACTGGGTGAAGCCGAGTTTGGCCAAACCGTACATCCGGGCCGGCCTTGTGAACGCCTCGGACAGGAACAGTACGTCCGGGTCGATGCTCTTGACCTCGCCGATCAGCCAGGCCCAGAAGTTGGCGGGCTTGGTGTGGGGATTGTCGACCCGGAAGATTTTGACGCCGTGGTCCATCCAGTGCTGCACGACCCGAAGCACCTCGTGGTAGAGGCCGTCGGGATCGTTGTCGAAGTTCAGCGGATAGATGTCCTGGTATTTCTTCGGCGGGTTCTCCGCGTAGGCGATGGTCCCGTCGGGCAATTCGGTGAACCACTGCCGGTGCCGGCGCGCCCACGGGTGGTCCGGGGCGCATTGCAGTGCGAGGTCCAGCGCCACCTCCAGGCCGTTGTCGGTCGCCGTGGCGACGAACCGGTCGAAGTCGTCGATCGTGCCGAGATCGGGGTGCACCGCGTCGTGGCCGCCCGCGGCGCTGCCGATGGCCCACGGCGAACCCACATCACCGGGTTCGGCGGTGACCGAGTTGTTGCGGCCCTTGCGGTGCACCGTCCCGATCGGGTGGATCGGCGGCAGGTAGACCACGTTGAACCCCATCGCCGCGATCCGCGGCAGCGACTCGGCGGCGGTGGCGAAGGTGCCGTGAACCGCCGTCCCGTCGGCGTCCCAGCCGCCCGTCGACCGGGGAAACATCTCGTACCACGCGCTGCACCGCGCCAGCGGCCGGTCCACCCACACCCCGTGGGCCTGGCCCCGGGTGAGCAGGTCGCGCAGCGGATAGCGGTCCAGCAGTTCGGTCACGTGGTGGGCGAGTGCCGGTGCGGCGCGGGACAGCGGATCGCCGGGTTTGCGCAGTTCCGCGGCGGCCGTGAGCAGGGGTTCGCGGTCCTTGCGGGGCACCCCGGCGGCGGCCCGCTCCAGGAGGCCGGCGCCGACCAGCAGGTCGTTGTGCAGATCCTCCTCGCCCTGGCCGGCGTCGAGTTTGGCGATGACGGAGTGGTGCCAACTGGTGATCGGGTCGCCCCAGCCGTCCACCCGGAACACCCACAACCCGACCCGGTCCGGGCAGAACTGGCTGTGGAACACGTCCGGGGTGCGGCCCGGCGCCATCCGGGACTGGATGGGTTTGATC
>JAHBAP020000475.1 GCA_018500005.2 Mycobacterium sp.
ACAGCCTCTGAATCGGTTTAGCTGGCGGCCAGTCTGGCCTCAGATGAACCGGCTGCCGGGAAGTTGCGCGGAGGAGCGTTACTTGGTCTCGTCGGCCAGCGCGATCAGCCTTGCCCGCACCAGATCCGGACGCTCGTCGATGACGAAGTGGCCGGCGTCGACCGACTCGAAGGTGTAGTCGTCGGCCTTGGCGGTCTCCGGCGAAGCCAGTGAGTGATGAACCGCGAAGTCGTGCATGCCGAACAGCGCACGGATCGGGGCCTTAGCGCGTCGCTGTTCGGGATTCTTCGCCGACGCGGGCAGTTCGTGCAGAAGGAAGGTGCGGTAGGTGTCGGTGGCGGTACGCGCGCAGATCGGATCCCGGAAGCGCTCGGCGTAGATCCTGACGTCACCCGGGTCGACGCGGTGGGATTTCGGACCCGAGCCGTAGATGACCCGCTGGAGGTAGCGGGTGCGTTGGTGCAAGGCCATCCCGACGCTGGCGACGAACGGTTGATAGGCCAGAAATCGCCAGAAGTGCGGCAGCGTCGTGCGGGGCGTCTGCCAGGGGTGGGCCATGTTGCACACCAGGTAGCCGTCGAAACGGTCCGGTGCGGCCAGCAGCATCCGGTAGCCCACGAATCCGCCCCAGTCGTGGCCGACCAGCAGGGCCCGATCCAGACCCATCGCATCCATCAGGGCCAGCACATCGGCGGCGACGTCCTCCTTGGCCCACCGGTGCGGGGCCGCGCCGGACCATCCGTAGCCGGGCAGGTCGGGGGCGATGATGCGCAGGCCCGGCGGCGGGTCGGCCAACAGATCGCGGTACACCCAATGGTGCTGCGGCCACCCGTGCAGGGCGATCACCGGCCGGCCGTCGACCGGTCCGGCCTCGGTGACGTGGAATCGAACCCCGCGGGCCTCGACGAAGGAACGCCGTGCGCCGGCGATCTCGGGCGGTGCGCTGTAAGTCATCAGTGGACTATAGGAACCGTTCGGCCGGTGCGGCGTTCGCACTACCGTTAAGACGTGAGGCTCAGCGCCGACGAGGCCCTCTCCCGCGTGGCGGCCAACGTCCACGGGGTGCTGTGCAGCCTGCACCCCGACCGCGGCCCGGATCCGCAGCCGGTGATGTACGCCGTGGGCGACGGCGGCTTCATCGGGGTGCCGGTCGACTCGGTCAAGCCGAAATCCTCGCCCCGTCTGCGACGAGAGGACAACTTGGAGTCCGACCCGCGGGCGGCGCTTCTGGTTGAGCAGTGGGATCCCGCGGACTGGTCCCGGTTGTGGTGGGTGCGGGTCCAGTTACTGCATGTCGCCGACCCGCCGCCTTCGGTGATCGACGAACTGGCCGACCGGTTGTCGCACACGGTGCCGCAGTACGCGAACAAGCCGTTTCACCGGGTGATCGTGTGCCGAGTCGTCGCGGTGAGCGGATGGGCCGCAGCCTGATCACCTGAAGGGTTGGTTCCCGAATCGGTCGAGGTGGACGATCTCGCCGATCGGACGTCGGGTGGTGGGACCGTAACGCCCTTTGGCCCAACCGATCGGGATGATGCACACGGGCGTGATGTTGCGGGGCAATCCGAGGATCCGTCGCACTCGCGGAACCCACCAGATCGGAAGGGTCTGCAGCGACGCCCCCAACCCGACGGCACGACAGGCCAGCAGCAGATTCTGCACCGCCGGGTACACCGATCCATAAAAGGATGCGACGGAGATCTGCGGACGGCCGACGGGCCGGTGCTTGAGTCCCTTTCGGTAGCAGGGAATGACGAATACCGGGAGCTGCTCGAAGTTCTCGGCCTGCCACTGACCGGGGGCCATGGCCCGCAATTCCTTCTCATCGCCGCGCGCCTGACGCACGACCAGCGGGTCGAACAAGCGGAAGAGCCGTCGGTAGAGCTTGGCCAACTTCGCCTTCTGGACCGGGTCCTCGACCACAACGTAGTGCCAGTCCTGGCTGTTGGAACTGGTAGGCGCCTTCAGGGACAACTCCAGCAGGGGCAGCAGCACGGCATGGGACACCGGTGCCAGATGCAGACGTCGCACCGCCCGCTGGGTTCGCATCGCCTCGTCCATCGGCATGCCGAGCCGGGCAAGAGCTTCGTCCGCCGTGGGGGGCGTGAAGGAATCCACTATTTCGACTTCGACCGGTCCGCGGCGGCGACTCTGTTTAGCCTCACCGGCAAAGACTATCCCCGGGATTCACGACCGTGCCCCTTCATCCCTCCTTCGATCGTAGGAGGCGGGATCGTCAGCGGAATCCCTGAATCGCGCGATGTTGCGCGGCGTTCCGGCCCGGCAATGTGGGTGTCATCAAGCCGGGACAGCCCCGGTCAGAACGAAAACGGAGAACATAATGAAGCGTTTCGCCCTCACCACCATGCTTGCCGGCGGCATCTTCGCGGGCCTGGTCGGCACCGCCGGTACCGCCCACGCCGATCTCAGCGACGTCATCTGGAATCAGCAGCAGCAGGCGCGCGCGTACGTCCCGCACGTCGACACCTCGGTGCACGCCCAGACCACCATCGTGCGCCGCTGACAATGCCCCGCAAGATGTCCGGGACCTCCGACGGTCCCGGACTTCTTCGCTATCGGGAGCCTTGATCGATCCGGTCGGCTGCGAAAGTCGCGGCTTGTTCGGTCATTCCGGACGCGATGTACGACATGTGGGCAATGGGGTTCGAACCGGGCGAGCAGATCGGATCGTCGGCGATGCACAAGTCGAGAGTTTTCGCGCCATAGAGCGGGCCAACTGTCGGCAGCGCGGCGCCGCCGGCCAACATCTTCGAGAACTCGCTCGCCGGTTTGCCGAAAAGGACAACCGCGGCCACGTGATCGGCGGCCTGCGGCGGCAACGTGGAGGTGGCCAACTCGGTCACGGCCGCGCCCTGCGAGTAGCCCCCGAGTACGAGGTCGGTGTCGGGACAAGCGGCGACGGTGCTCTGGATCTGGGCGCGGTCATCGTCGGCGCCCACGGCAGCACTCCGGACATAGTCATCGCTCGCCGGATAGTTGACGGCGGAGACGGCGACATCCTTGCCCGGCAGCTTCGCGGTGAGGGCGCCGGCGAAGACCTGACCGGTGAAGCCGAGGCCCACCGGTTCGTTGGTGCCGCGGGCGAAAACCACCTGGACATCGGGACACGGATCTGCGGAGGCAACTGGGATGCCGAATGGAGCGCCCTGGGCGACTCCGGCGACTCCGGCGACGAACAGCGCGACGGCACCGAGGCGGAAGGTTCCTGCCGACATCATTTCTCTTCTCTGAAATACGGTTCGACCGTTCCGCTGACCTTGATGAGCATGGGATATCCGCGGCGATCCTTGGCCCTGGGAACCTCGACACGCACCCAGCCCTCGGCCACGTTGTATTCGTGAACATTGGTTCTCTCGACGCCGTTGAAGCGAATACCGACCTCGCGACGCAGCACCTCTTCGTCGAAGAAGGGGCTGTTCGGATCGATGGAGAGGTGATTCGGCGGAACGTCTGGGTGTTGATCCTGGGACATGATTGCTTTCGTCAGGTGAGTTGATTCACCGACGAACGTACGCGACGACGCGATGCGATCGGCATTCGATCGGATACCGACGCCTCGAGTCGTGCCCAGTAAGATCGCCGCCATGACTGGAAAGACCAAGGGATTGTTGCAAGTGGGCGCGGCGGCAGGTCTCGCCTGTCTTGCCGTTGCGGTGGCGGGACCGGCCAGTGCCGACGATTTGAACTTCACGACGTGTTCTGAACCACAGATCATGTCGTCCATGCAGCAGAACGACCCCATCATCTGGGGACGGATCAGTGGGGATCCGAAGCTGGAGCAACAGTTACGGGTCGGGCTCGCCGTGCTCCTGGCCGCCCCTCCGGGGCAGCGTCAGCAGCAGGTCAATACGCTGGAGGGGATCTTGGGCTATGACCGGTGGGCTGGTGTCAGCGACGACATCATGAACTCATCGACCGGTCCGATCGGTCGAGCGATCAACAACTGCCACAACTTCTGAACCCCGGCCCGACAGTGAACGGGCACAGCAAGCGAAAAACCCGAGACCTCACGGCCTCGGGTTTTTCGTTGTGGAGCTAAGGGGACTCGAGCCCCTGACCCCCACACTGCCAGGAGCGACAGTGCCCCGTGGGGTGGTGGACTTCGGATCGGCGTGGAGTCACGCGCAGTGATCAACGAGTCGTGCTGAAGGTTAGGCGATTTGGAGTTGTTCGG
>JAHBAP020000331.1 GCA_018500005.2 Mycobacterium sp.
GCGGGGGGGGGACCCGCGGGTGTGCAGGGGTCCGCGGGCGGGGGTGGGTGCCACCGCGGGGGCCTCGCGGAGGCCGCTCTGATGGGTGGGGGCGGACCGGGGCGGGGGACCTGGGGGCCGGCGTCCGGGTCGGCCGCCACCGATCAGAGCGGCATCGTCGAGGCCATCGCGGTGGCACGCACCCTGGCCGACGGACCGCTGATCGCCGGCGGGCACTCCTACGGCGGCCGCCTGACCTCGATGGTGGTGGCCGAAAACCCCGGCATCGCCGACACACTGACTCTGTTCTCATACCCGCTGCACCCACCCGGCAAGCCGGAACGCCTCCGCACCGACCACTTCCCGGGAATCACCGCCCCCACGGTCTTCACCCACGGCAGCTCCGACCCGTTCGGCTCACTCGACGAGTTGCGAGCGGCAGTCGCACTCATCCCCGCGCCGACCAAAATAGTCGAGGTCAGCGGCGCGCGGCATGACTTGGGGACCAAAGTCGCGGTCCGGTCAGGGACGAAAGTCCCCGATGTCCCGGCAATGGCAGTAGCGGCCGCGCTGCGACTCGGCGGCCTCGACTGAGTCCGGTACGGTCGGCCGTATGACCGAGCAGAACTACGACGTCATCATCGTCGGAGCCGGCTTCGGGGGCATCGGCGCGGCGATTCAGCTCAAGCGGCTGGGCTACGACAACTTCGTGCTCCTCGACCGGCTCGACGACCTCGGCGGCACCTGGTACGTCAACCACTACCCCGGTCTGGCCTGCGACGTGCCCACCACCACCTACTCGTACTTCTTCGAGCCCAACCCGAACTGGTCGCGGCTGTACTCCACCGGGGCGGAGATCAAGCAGTACGCCGACGACGTCGCCGACAAGTACGACGTGCGTCGTCACATCCGGTTCAACACCACCGTGGAAGGCGCCCGCTGGGACGACGAAGCCGACCTGTGGCGGGTGGCACTGTCCGACGGTTCGACGCTCAGTTCGCGGTTCCTCATCACCGCGACGGGGTTTCTGTCCCAGCCACACACCCCGGACATCCCAGGTATCCACGGCTTCGAGGGCAAGGTCATCCACACCACGGCCTGGGACGACGACTTCGACCCGGCTGGCAGGAAGATCGGATTGATCGGGACAGGTGCCACCGCGGTCCAGCTGATCCCACAGTTGGGTAAGGACGCCGGTGAGCTGACGGTCTACCAGCGCACCGCCATCCACGTCGTGCCGAAGCTGGATTTCGCCTATCCGCAGTGGGCCAAGAGGCTCTTCGCCCGAGTCCCGAAGGCACAGCGCGCCGTCCGCGCAGTGACCGATGCGATCTACGAGTTCTTCAACTACGTCGTGCTGCACCAGGGGCAGTTCCTCTACCGCCGACTGGACATCGGCGGGGCCGACGTCGCCAAGATGTACCGGTTCGCCACCATCCGCGACCCCGAGTTACGCCGAAAGCTCACTCCGCCGTATGACCTGGGCTGCAAGCGGCCGACGTTCTCCAACAGCTACTACCGCACGTTCACCAAGCCCAACGTGCACCTTCAGACCAGCGGTATCGAACACATCGAACCGCACGCGATCGTCGCCAACGACGGAACCCGCACCGAAATCGACACCTTGGTGCTGGCCACGGGTTTCGACCTGTGGGAAGCCAACATCCCGGCGATCGAGATCGTCGGCCGCGAAGGCCGCAATCTCGGAAAGTGGTGGCGGGAGAACAGGTTCCAGGCCTACCAGGGCGTGTCGATCCCGCACTTCCCCAACTACCTCAGCCTGGCCAGCCCCTACGCCTTCATCGGGCTGAACTTCTTCAACACAATGGAATACCAGATGCGGATCATGGATCGCGTGCTGGGCGAGGTGAAGCGACGCGGGGCGACGACCTTCGAGGTGACGGAGGAAGCCAACGCCAGGTTCCTCGACCAGATGATCGAGAAGGTCGGTGACACGGTGTTCAACGTCGGACACTGCGCCGAGGCCCGGTCCTACTACTTCAATCCGCACGGCGAGGCCACCCTGCTGCGGCCGATGACCGCCAAGGCCTCGATTCGGCAGGCCACTGAATTCCCGCTCAGCGACTACCGCATCGCCTAGTGTTGCGGGCATGTCGGTAAAGATCCCCGGAGCTGGTGTGGTGCTCGCCGCCACCGGACTGTCGCACTTCTTCAAACCTCAGATCTACGACAAGATGACCGCGGTCGCCTTCCCGAACAACACCCGCCGCCACGTCTACATCGACGGCGCCATCGAGACGGCGATCGGGGTGGGTCTTGTCGTACCGCAGACCCGCAAATTCGCCTTCGCCGGCATCGCCGGTTATCTCGGTTACCTGATCTTCGGGGCGGTCCGCAGCCGCCGAGGCTGACGCCCGATGGGTACGCCCGAGCATGCGCCACTACAACGCAGGCTCGGCACCTCCGACGCCGTCGTGATCGGGCTGGGCTCGATGATCGGCGCGGGTGTCTTCGTCGTGTTCGGACCTGCGGCCGCGGCCGCCGGATCGGGCCTGCTGATCGCGCTGGCAGCCGCCGCGGTGGTCGCCTACTGTAACGCCACCTCCTCAGCACGCCTTGCCGCCGTCTACCCGCAGTCCGGTGGCACCTACGTCTACGGACGAGAGCGGCTGGGCAGGTTCTGGGGCTATCTGGCCGGCTGGAGTTTCATCGTCGGCAAGATGGCCTCCTGCGCTGCGATGGCGTTGACCGTCGGCCTCTACGTCTGGCCCGCCCATGCCCACGCGGTCGCAGTCGCCGCGGTGGCCGGATTGACCGCGGTGAATTACCGGGGTATCCAGAAGTCGGCTCTTCTCACCCGGATGATCGTGGCCGTCGTGCTGGCGGTGCTGGTCGGTGTGATCGCCGCGGTATTGCTCAGCGGACGGGCGGACCCGGCCCGGATCACCTTGGCGGGCGGCAGTCCGTCCGGGGTGCTGCAGGCGGCCGGTCTGCTGTTCTTCGCCTTCGCCGGCTACGCCCGCATCGCGACCCTGGGCGAGGAGGTGCGCGATCCGGCGCACACGATCCCGCGCGCGATCCGGATCTCGCTGGCGTTCACGCTGACCGTGTACGCGGTCCTGGCGGTACTTCTGATGGCGATTCTCGGTCCTGAATTGGCAACGGCGACAGCCCCATTGGCCGAGGCGGTACGCAGCGCCGGAGTGACCTGGATGGATCCGGTGGTGCGGGTCGGCGCCGCAGTGGCCGCGCTGGGATCGCTGCTGTCGCTCATCCTCGGCGTCTCCCGGACCGGCCTGGCGATGGCCCGCGACGGCCATCTGCCCTCGGCCCTGGCGGCGGTGCATCCCCGTTTCGCCGTGCCGCACCGCGCCGAAGTGGCCGTCGGGATCATCGTCGCGGCGGTGGCCGCACTGGCCGACGTTCGTGCGGCGATCGGGTTCTCCTCGTTCGCCGTACTGCTCTACTACGC
>JAHBAP020000247.1 GCA_018500005.2 Mycobacterium sp.
CGGGAATCGGATGACCACCGGTTTGGCGACCCCGACAGTGGAGCCAACCGCGGGCTCCACTGTCGGGGTCGCCAAACCGGTGGTCATCCGATTCCCGCAACCGGTTATCGACCGCACCGCCGCGGAATCAGCGGTCCGGATCACACCGGCGCTTCCCGGAAAGTTTTACTGGCTCAGCGACACCCAGCTTCGCTGGCGCCCCCTGAGCTTCTGGCCGGCCCGAACCGCAGTCACCGTTGACGCCGCGGGAACGCGCAGCACCTTCACCATCGGCGACTCCCTGGTCGCCACCGTCAACGACGCGACCCACCAGATGCAGATCCTGCGCAACGGCGTGCCGGAGCGGACCTTCCCGGTCTCGATGGGAAAGCGCAAGTACGAAACACCCAACGGGATCTACTACATCAGCGACAAACACGCCGAGATCTGGATGGACTCCTCCACCTACGGGGTGCCCATTGATTCCCCGGAAGGCTATCGGCTCAAAGTCGCTGACGCGGTGCGTATTTCCAGCAGTGGCCTGTTCGTCCACAGTGCACCGTGGTCGGTTTCCGACCAGGGCAAACGCAACGTAAGCCACGGCTGCATCAACCTCAGCCCCGCCAATGCGCAGTGGTTCTTCGACAACTTCACCAGCGGCGATCCGGTCATCGTGGAGAACACCGCCGGCGGCACGTTCCTCGGCGGCGACGCCTACGACGACTGGCAGCGCTGAGCGGGCCTCACGCCACGGGCGCGGGGACCGAGGACGGGGTTCCTTCAGAGGTGGCCGCCGCGGGCGGCGAGGGCAGCTTGAGCCGTTTGAGCATCAACGCGTTGACCGCCACGATCAAACTTGAGCCCGACATCGACAACGCGGCGATCTCGGGGCGAAGCACCAGTCCGAACAGCGGCTTGAAGACACCGGCCGCGATGGGCAGCGCGATGACGTTGTAGCCCACCGCCCAGCCCAGGTTCTGGCGCATCTTGCGCAGCGTTCCCCGCCCGATCCGCAACGCGATCGGGACATCGAGGGGGTCCGAGCGCATCAACACCAGATCGGCGGTCTCGATCGCCACGTCGGTGCCCGCGCCGATCGCCACCCCGAGGTCGGCCTGGGCCAACGCCGGGGCGTCGTTGACGCCGTCACCGACCATCGCGACCTTCTTGCCCTGGGCCTGCAGCTCGGCGATCTTGGCCGCTTTGTCGCCGGGCAGCACGTCGGCGATGACGGTGTCGATGCCGAGCTGGCCGGCGATGCGCTCCGCGGTCGCCTGGTTGTCCCCGCTGAGCATCACCACCTGCACATCCAGATCGTGCAACGCGGCCACCGCCGCCGCCGAGGTCTCCCGCGCCGCATCGGCCAGCGCGATCACGCCCACCCCTCGTCCGTCCACCGCCACCAGTACGGCGGTGCGGCCCGAGGACGCCAGCTCGTCACGGCGGCTCATCGGCGCACCGAAACCGAGGCACGCCTCGATCATCAGCTTGCGGTTGCCCACCGCCACCCGCCGGCCGGCCACCGTGGCGGTCGCCCCGTGTCCGGGCACGTTGCGAAACCCCGTCAACGCCGCCGGGGCGGCCCCCCGTTCGGTGGCGTAGCGCACGATCGCCGCGGCCAGGGGATGTTCGGATTCGCGCTCCACCGCCGCCACCACGGTGAGCAGCTCTTCCTCGCCGATGCCCTCGACCACCAGATCGGTGACCTCCGGTTCGCCCTTGGTCAACGTGCCGGTCTTGTCCATCACGACGGTGTCGATGCGCGCCGAGGTCTCCAGGGCGGTGGCGTTTTTGAACAGCACCCCCCGTTTGGCGCCCAGTCCGGTGCCGACCATGATCGCCGTCGGCGTCGCCAGCCCGAGGGCGTCCGGGCAGGTGATGACCACGACGGTGATCGCGAACAGCAGCGCGGCCTGGACCCCCGCCCCGACGCCCCACCACACCAAAAACGTTGCGGTGCCGCCCAACAGCGCAACCAGCACCAACCAGAACGCGGCCCGGTCAGCCAGCCGCTGTCCCGGCGCCTTGGAATTCTGGGCCTCCTGCACCATCGCCACGATCTGCGCCAGCACGGTGTCCGACCCGACCTTGGTGGCCCGCACCCGCAACGTGCCGGTGGTGTTGATCGAGGCCCCGATCACTTCCGAGCCCACCGCCTTGGACACCGGCAGGCTCTCCCCGGTGACCATCGACTCATCGACTTCGGAGGCGCCGTCCTCGACGGTGCCGTCGACGGGGATCTTGGCCCCCGGCCGGATCAACAGCAGATCCCCGGCCACCACCTCGGCGGTGGGCACTTCCACGGGTTCTCCGTCGCGCACCACGACCGCCATCGGGGGTGCCAATTCCAGCAGGGTGCGGATCGCCTCGTTCGCCCCGCCGCGGGCCCGCATCTCAAACCAATGGCCCAGCAGCACAAAGGTGGCCAGAACCGAGGCGGCTTCGTAGAACACCTCGCCGCCGCCGGTCAGCGTCACCACCACGCTGTAGAGCCATCCGGCCCCGATCGCGACGGCGACGAGCACCATCATGTCCAGCGTGCGGGCCCGCAGCGCCCGCCATGCGCCGTCGAAGAAGATCCACGACGAGTAGAAGATCACCGGCAGGCTCAACAGCAGCGAGAAGACATCGTCGCGCAGGCCGAACGGGGCCGGGAGCCGGAAGCCGAGCATGTCGCGGCCCATCGGGGAGAACAACATGATCGGGATCGACAACACCAGCGCCACCAGGAACCGGTTGCGCATGTCAGCGACCATGGCCTGCATCGACATCCCGCCATGACCGCCATGACCCATCACGTCGTGCGGCGAGGGCTGCCCGGCCTGCCCGTGCGGGTGGCCGCCGGCGCCCCCGGAGGGGTGCCCATCGTGACCGCCGTGTGCCTGGCCCGCCGGATGCCCCCCGGCGTGGACCGGCTCGCTCATCGGCTCACAGACGTGATCGGGTACCGAGCGGCCGGCACAGTGAAACCCGCAGTCACGCACCCATCCCGACAACTCCGCGACCGAGGTGACCTGCGGGTCGTAGACGACCGTCGCGGTCTGGTTGACCGCATTGGCCTGCACCGAGGTGACCCCCGGCCGCCGGGCCAGCGCCGACTCGACCACGGCCCCGGAGGTGGCCCAGTGCAGGCCGCCGACGTCCAAAATCGCGGTCGACGTCATCGCCCGAGCCCGACTCGGCGACCCCGGCCCAACCGGCTTTGCACCCCTGTTTCCCGGCGGCATCTGTCCTCCCTCACTGCGACGGCGTTCACTGCGACGGCGCGGAGCTGATGTACTGCCTCACGCCTCACTCATCAGCTTTGCCTCCGCGGGTATGGCCTCCGTCAGGTTTTGACAAACATTCGATGAAGAAAACACCCGGACCGGCCAACACCGCTGCGCCCGTCGCCGGCCACAGCGGTACACGGCAACAACTACTAAGAACGATAGTAGTCATGGCGGCCTGCGGGGTGTAGCGTGAAATTGGCCGCGCCGATGGCGCATTCGTTGGAATGCCTACCGCCGGCTCGCGGTCAGAACCGCAGTTTTGCATCGACACGGAGTGATCAACGATGGCGAAATACCTACCGATATACGGGATCGTCGCGGCGGTGGCGGTGATCGGGGCGGTCCTCTTCGGAGCCACGGCCTCCACGGTCATCATCGCTGTTCTGCTGCTGGCCTGCCCGGCGATGATGTTCATGATGATGGGAATGGGCGGCCATGGCCACGGGTCGGGCAACACCGGCCCGGCGCAGCACGGCGTCGATGAACCGCGGGCGGCGGGCAGCGACTCGGTGACATCAGACGGTCACCGGCCGCACGACCGCCCCGTGGAACTCTGAGAACCGCGCCGCCGCCCACCGCCCGCGCTGGGCTGGGCGGGCATTGTCGGATGACCCGGTGACGGCGCACAGCGACCCCCGTCGACCGCGGATCGGGGGACGGGGGGCTGTTGCCGGGCTGGTTGGCGTCGTCGTCGCGGCCGCGGCCCTGCTCGTGGCAACCAGCAGGGGTGAGGCCGACCCCGATGACGTCGACTGCAGCCACGCCAAGTGCGTCGCCCTGACCTTCGACGACGGCCCCACCCCCTTCACCGACCGACTTCTGCGCGTCCTGGCCGACAACGACGCCAAAGCCACCTTTTTTCTGATCGGCAACAAGGTCACCCGCGATCCGGGCATCACCCGGCGTATCGCTGAGGCCGGCATGGAGATCGGCAACCACAGCTGGGAACACCCCAACATGACCACCATCTCCGAAGGGGAGATCCCCGCCCAGCTCAGCAGGGCGAGTGCGGCGATCAGCGCCGTGACCGGCCGTCAGCCGCGGTTATTCCGCCCCGCTGGAGGGCTGTCCAACGACGCGGTCCGCGCCGAGGAGGGCCGGCAGGGATTGTCCGAAATCCTCTGGGACGTCATCCCGTTCGACTGGATCAACGACTCCAACACCGCAGCCACCGTCTACATGCTCACCACGCAGATCAAGCCCGGCTCCGTGGTGCTGATGCACGACACCTACTCCAGCACCGTCGACATCGTCTACCAGTTCCTGCCCGTGCTGAAGGCCAACGGCTACCACATGGTCACCGTCAGTCACCTGCTCGGCCCACGCAGCCCGGGCACCAGCTACGGCGGCCGGGAAAACGGACCGCCCGCCAATGACATCACCTCCATACCGGCCTCCGAGATTCCGCCGCTGCCGGCCACCCCGTCCCCCAAACCGGCACCCAACCTCCCGATCACCGATATCCCCGGCCAGGATCCGGGCGGCCCACGATGACCAACGCGGCCGCCGCACTACGCCGCAGTGGTGTGCGACGACTACGAACGAAGCAGCCGGGCAATGGCGGCGGTGGCCTCGGCGAGCTTGGCCTGCGCGTGGGCGCTGTCGCCGGCAGCAGCGGCGTCGACGACACAGTGGCCGATGTGATCGGACAGCAGGCCCAGCGCAACAGCCTGCAGAGCCTTGGTCATCGCCGACACCTGCGTGATGATGTCGATGCAGTACTGCTCTTCTTCGACCATCCGCTGCAGGCCGCGCGCCTGCCCCTCGATGCGGCGCAACCGCGCGAGATAGTCCTGCCGGGACCGGATGTATCCCTGCCCAGCTGCGTCGGACTCCGCGCTCATCACCCACCCTCCCGGTTCGGGGATGTCTCCCCACCGAAACTACCCGGGCCGACCCGGGACAACCTGACCGGTGAGGCGCGCGCACGCACAGTGCGGCGGAAGACAGCACGGGACATATACCCCATGGGGGTATACACTGTGGGGGTGGCCCCCGCGGGGCGCACAGGAGAAAGGGAGAGAAATGACTGTGACCATCTACAACGTCAAGGGCATGACCTGCGGGCACTGCGTGTCCACGGTGACATCGGCGGTGGGTGCCGTCCCAGAAGTGAGCGATGTGGAGGTCGATCTGGCCGCCGGTACGGTCACCGTGTCCGGGTCAGCGTCTGAACAGTCTGTGGCGCAGGCGATCTCGGAATCGGGCTACGAAGTCGACGCGGCGGGCGGCACGACGGCGCTGCCGCTGAACACCTCGGGTGGCGGCTGCGGGTGCGGCTGCGGGTGAACCGCACCGCAGTGGAGGTCAACCCGGTGCGCCGGTCGTCCCGGCCGATGTCTGACTGAGAGGGAAGTGTCCACGATGACGACCCAGGTGAGCTCCTCGGAAAAGCCGTTGAGCGCGATCGAACTCAGCATCGGCGGCATGACGTGCGCGTCGTGCGCGGCCCGGATCGAAAAGAAGCTGAACCGGATCGACGGGGTGAGCGCCACGGTGAACTTCGCCACCGAGAAAGCCAAAGTCGCCTTCCCCGACACCGTCACCCC
>JAHBAP020000153.1 GCA_018500005.2 Mycobacterium sp.
AGGCGCGACTCGACGGTCAACTCCGGGTCGGCGGCGACCCCCGTCCCGGCGAGGCGGCGGTGCTCAAGACCCCCGGACCTCCGGCCGCTCACTCGAGCAGCGTGGTGCTGCCATTCCTGCTGCCCGACACCCCGGTGGTGGTCTGGTGGCCCGGTACCGCGCCGGACGTTCCGGCACAGGATCCGCTGGGCCGCTTGGCGATTCGCCGTATCACCGATGCAACCCGGGCAGAGGAGCCGCTGGCCGCGCTGCGCAGCCGGCTTGCCGGCTACACCCAGGGCGACACCGACCTGGCCTGGAGTCGGATCACCTACTGGCGGGCACTGCTGGCCTCGGCGCTGGATCAGCCGCCCTACGAACCGATCACGAGCGCGGTGGTGTCCGGACTGGCCACCGAACCGGCCCTGGACATCCTCGCCGGCTGGTTGGCCAGCCGCATCGAAGGTCCGGTACGGCGCGAGGTCGGTCCGCTGATGGTCGAACTCGAGCAGCCGAGCCAGATCGTTCGGCTGAGCCGTCCGCAGGACGGGTCCACCGCCACCCTGACCCGCACCGGCAGGCCGGACGCCCAATTACCGTTGGCGCGCAGGGAGACCCGGGAGTGCCTCGCCGAGGACATGCGCCGGCTGGACGCCGACGAGGTCTATCACGAGGCGCTGATCGGGCTTGACAAGGTGCACTACACCGGTGGCTGAGTCCAGTAGCGGGCCGAACGTCACCGTAGACACCTACCCGGATGCCGAAGCACTGGTGCAGGCCGCCGGTGACCGGCTTGCCGCAGCGATCGCCACGGCAATCACCGAACGCGGCCTGGCCTGGGTGGTGCTCACCGGCGGCGGCAACGGGATCGGAATGCTCAAGGTGCTCGGCGGCCATCCGGTGGACTGGGCCAGGGTGCATCTGTTCTGGGGTGATGACCGATTCGTCGCACACGACGACGAGGAACGTAACGAGAAGCAGGCCCGTGCGGCACTGCTGGACCGGATCGACATCCCATCGGCCAACATCCACCCGATGCCGCCCAGCGATGGCGAGTTCGGTGATGACATCGACGCCGCGGCCGGCGCCTACGAGCGGATGCTCGCCGAAGTGGCTGCCTCGACCGGTACCGAAAGGGGCCAAGCCACACCGGTTTTCGACGTTCACCTGCTCGGAATGGGCGGTGAGGGACACATCAACTCGCTGTTCCCGCACACCGACGCGGTCCGCGAGGCCGACCGCATGGTGGTTGCTGTCACCGACTCCCCCAAACCGCCGCCACGGCGAATCACCCTGACTCTGCCGGCGGTGCGGCGGTCCCGGCAGGTCTGGCTGCTGGTGTCCGGCGCCGCCAAGTCCGGGGGGGTAGCCGCCGCAGTCGCCGGCGCCGATCCCATTGACTGGCCGGCCGCCGGCGCGCGAGGCAACGAGCAGACGATTTGGTTTCTTGACTCCGCAGCGGCAAGCGAACTGTCACACTGACTGCCATGGACGAGAAGGCACGCCCTCGCAGCCCGGTCGACCGGATCCGAACCTTGGCGCAGGCCGCACTGAACGCCGACGAAACAGTCGATCAGGTCGACCATGTCCTCGACGATCTCGAGCAGAGCCTCACCGGTCTGAATACCGCGGTACGCGGGCTCGAGGACTCGCTGGCCTACTTCGACAAGACTCTCAACAGGCTCAACGACACGCTCGGGCAATTGGAAGGGATCGTCAACCGGGTTGAACGCATGGTCGATGTGGCCGAGTCGGCGATGTCGCCGGTGGCTGCTACCGAAGCGGCAGTCCGCTCGGTGTTCAACGTGATCCGGCGGAAGTAGTTCCACCTCACCGCAACTAGCCGCTGTTGCGCAGGGCGGATGCGAGTCCGCTCATCGTGAGCAGGATTCCTCGGCGCAGCAGTTCGTCGTCGTCGCCGCCGCGGTAGCGGCGTAACAACTCCACCTGCAGATGGTTCAGCGGTTCCAGGTAGGGAAACCGGTTGAACACCGAACGGGCCAGCGCGGGGTTGTCGGCCAGCAGGTCGTCCTGCCCGGTCACAAGGCCATGCATCTCGATGGTGCGCTGGTGCTCTGCCCTTATCTTGTCGTAAACCCGGTCGCGCAACTCGGTGTCCTCGACCAATTCCGCATAGCGGGCCGCCAGACCCATATCGGACTTGGCCAGCACCTGCGCCATGTTGGACAGCACGGTACGGAAGAACGGCCACCTGCGGTAGAGGTCTCGCAGCACAGCGACCCGTTCCGCACGATCCCCTTCCGAAATCCATTCCTGCAGTGCTGATCCGGTGCCGTACCAGCCGGGTAACATCACCCGCGACTGGCTCCAGGCCAACACCCACGGGATGGCGCGAAGATCGGAAATCGACGCGGTGGCCTTCCGGCTGGTGGGACGGCTGCCGATATTGAGCGCACCGATCTCGCTGACCGGGGTCGACTGCTCAAAGTACTCGACGAACCCGCTTGTGTGGTGGACCAATTCGGCATAAGTGTGCCTGGCACGCTCAGCAAGTTCGTCGAGCACCCGATACGCGGGCTCGGCGGCCGCACCGAGGCCCTCCACGTCGAGCAGAGTGGACTCCAGGGTCGCTGCGATCAGGCTCTCCAGGTTGCGGTGCGCAATGCGCGGTTCGGCGTACTTGGCTGCGATCACCTCACCCTGCTCGGTCAGTCGCAACGACCCGTTGACCGCGCCGGGCGGCTGGGCCAGGATCGCGTCGTAGCTCGGGCCGCCGCCGCGACCGATCGTCCCGCCCCGGCCGTGGAAAAGCCGCAACCGGATTCCGTTGGCGCGGGCGGCCTCCACCAGATCCAGTTCGGCCCGGTACAGCGCCCAGTTCGCGGCCAGATACCCGCCGTCCTTGTTGGAGTCGGAATAGCCGAGCATGATCTCCTGGCTGTCACCGCGCGCGGTCACCATGGCGCGGTAGATCGGCACATCCAGGGCGGCCTGCAGGATGGCCGAACCCCGCTGCAGATCGTCGATCGTCTCGAACAACGGCACGATTCCCACCGGCGCGTAAAGTCCCCGGCCGCCCAGCGCTCCCGAAAGGTCGAGCAGTCCGGCCTCTTTGAGCAGGAGCGCGGCTTCCAGCATGTCCGACACCGACTGGCACATCGAGATGATGTAGGTGGGTATCGCCTCGGCACCCAGTGTCCGCACCGCCGCGGCAGCCGCCTCGATGATGTCCAGTTCCTTGCGGGCCAACTCGGACAGCTCGGCGTCCCCGCGGATCAGCGGCCGGCGGGTGGACAGTTCGGCAACCAGAATCTCGACCCGTTGGGCCTCGGTCAGAGCGGCGTAGTCGGGATGGACGCCGGCCCAGGCCAGCAGTTCGGCGACAACCTTCTCGTGGGTCTCGGAGTTCTGTCGCATGTCCAGACCGCAAAGGTGGAAACCGAAGGCGTCCAGGGCATCCCGCAGTCGTGCCAACCGATCGTCCGCGAGCACCGCGCTGCCGTGATGACGCAGCGAGGCGTCGATCACCTCGACGAGCACTTCGATCTTGTCCATGTAGCCGTCCTTGCGCACGATGATCTCGTAGTGCGGGCCGATGTCTGTCTCTTATACACATCT
>JAHBAP020000333.1 GCA_018500005.2 Mycobacterium sp.
AGATGTGTATAAGAGACATCGGTGAGCCCTGCCGGCTGCCCAGGCTCTGGTAGTCGCGCTCACCGTAGCCGGTGTAGATCTGCCGCGGTCGGCCGATCTTCGCGGGCTCCTGGTGCATCTCCCGCCAGTGCGCGATCCACCCGGGCAACCGGCCGAGCGCGAACAGCACGGTGAACATTCGGGTCGGGAAGCCCATGGCCCGGTAGATCACGCCGGTGTAGAAGTCGACGTTCGGGTATAGCTTGCGCTCGACGAAGAAGTCGTCGGTCAGCGCCGCCTCCTCCAGCGCCTTGGCGATATCGAGCAGTTCGTCGTCGCCGCCGATCTTGCCCAGGATCTTGTCGGCCTGCTCCTTGACGATGCGGGCCCGCGGGTCGTAGTTCTTGTAGACCCGGTGACCGAAGCCCATCAGTTTGACGCCGTCTTCGCGGTTCTTGACCTTGCGGACGAACTCGTTGACGTCTCCTCCGGAGAGGCGGATCTTCTCCAGCATCTCCAGCACCGACTGGTTGGCGCCGCCGTGCAGCGGACCCCACAGCGCGTTGATACCGCCGGAGATCGAGGTGAACAGGTTGGCCTGCGACGAACCCACCAGCCGCACCGTCGAAGTCGAGCAGTTCTGCTCGTGGTCGGCGTGCAGGATGAGCAGCATGTCCAGGGCCCGGACGATCTCCGGGTCGGGGATGTAGGGCTCCGACGGAAGCCCGAACGTCATCCGCAGGAAGTTCTCTACCAGGCTCAGCGAGTTGTCCGGATAGAGGAACGGCTGGCCGACGGACTTCTTGTAGGAGTAAGCCGCGATGGTCGGAAGCTTGGCCAGCAACCGGATGGTGGACAGCTCGACCTGCTTGTGGTCCAGCGGGTCCAGCGAATCCTGGTAGTAGGCGCTCAGCGCGTTGACCGCACTGGACAGCACCGGCATCGGGTGGGCGTTGCGCGGGAAGCCGTCGAAGAACCGCTTCAGATCTTCGTGCAACAGGGTGTGCCGCTGAATCCTGGTGGTGAACTCCTCGAGTTGGTCAGCGGTCGGCAGTTCGCCGTAGATCAGCAGGTAGCTGACCTCGATGAACGTCGACTTCTCGGCCAACTGATCGATCGGGTAGCCGCGGT
Source organism: Mycobacterium sp. (assembly GCA_018500005.2). GTDB lineage: Bacteria > Actinomycetota > Actinomycetes > Mycobacteriales > Mycobacteriaceae > Mycobacterium. The sequence goes on from JAHBAP020000333.1 coordinate 1,111, forward strand.
AGCGCAGGATGCCGGCGTCGCCGTCGATGTAGGTGATGGCGCTCTTGGTCGACGCAGTGTTGACGAAACCCTGGTCGAAAGTGGTGTAACCGGTCTTGGCCAGCAACGGGCCCAGCGCAATGCCGTCTGAACCCTCGGTCGCATGGACGATCTCCAGGTCCAACTCGCCGCCGGGGTACCGGAGGGAGGCGGTGTCGTCGGTCGCGGCCACATCAACCCCTTCTTGGCTGTTCGACGGTGCCAGAGTGGACCGTCCTGAGGTCACGCTACTGTGCGTTCTAGGTGAACGTAGTCGCTATCGCTGCGGCCCGCCCGGGGGGGTCTGACAGTCCCCCGCTCAACTGGGGTTCCACGGCTTCCACAAGCGGGTGAAAATCGCGAAGGTTTCCTCGATCCGGTCGCTGACCGCCAACGGATCGGCGGTGTCGACACCCGGGCTACCCAGGGCCGTCGCCATCAGCACCGCCCAGGTGTCGAACGCGACCCGGACGGCCGGGTCGGTCGCGGGAAGTCCCATCCGCACCGCAATCGCATCGACCACCGCGTGGGTGGAACCGTCCGGCCGGTAGGTGAAGGTGGCCAGGCTCAGCATCGGCGTGCTGGTCACGATGCTCAGGAAGCCTCGCATGCGGTCGAAGGACTTCCCGCCGGGCTGATCGTGCTCGGCGGCCCGCAAAACCTCGGTGTGAGCGCGTACCAGCGCTTCGTGCTCGGGGATGTCGCGCGGTTGGCGGGCCAGTGCGGCGGCGACCTCTTCGGAGATTTCCTCCATCAGCGCGCCGATCACTGCCTCTTTGTTGGGGAAATACCGACTGAAGGTTCGCGGCGACACATCCGCCCCGGACGCGATCTGGTCCACCGTGGTGCGTTCGTAGCCCTGCTCGGCGCACAGTCGCGCGGCGACGTCGACCAAGGTGGCGCGTGTCCGTTTTTTCTTTCGTTCCCGCAGCCCCAGGGCTGCCTCCTCAGAGCGGTGAGGCACTCGTCGATCGTAGGCGGGCGAATCTTGTTCAGCTAGCCCCGACGGGCGTCAAAACCGCGTCAAAACGACACCGGGAAATTGACGCCGGCGTCCACGAACACCGTTGTCCACGAACACCGTTGTCTACGAACACCGAATCTCTAGCCGCCGGGCCGATAGCGGAGGAAAGCCGGTGCAACCAGTGCGGCCAGCGCCACTCCCACCAGCACCAGGGCCCCGCCGCCGGCAGCGGCGATGGTGGTCCCCACGGCCGCGGCCGCCGCGCCGTGGACGGCATCGGCCAGTCGCGGCCCGCCGCCCACCACGACGATGAACACACCCTGGAGCCGACCGCGCAGATCATCAGAGGCGACCTCTTGCAGGATGGTGGAACGAAAAGCGGCCGAGACCATGTCAGCTGCACCACCTAAAGCCAAGAATCCCAACGCAATCCACAACATCGGACCGGCCCTGCCGCCGGCGACGGAAGCGGCCAGTCCGAACCCGATGATGGCCACTCCCCACACCACGATGGCGACCACCACGGCCAGACCCTGGCGACGCACCCGCGGCAACCACCCGGAGAAAACGCCGCCGGCGACCGCACCCATCGAGATGGCTGCCGCCAGCAGTGCCATCGTGGTGCCGCCCTGCACCGGACCGCCGAAGCTCTCATTTGCCATCTGCGGGAACAACGCCCGAGGCATTCCGCACACCATCGCGATGATGTCGACGACGAAGGACATCAACACCACCTGGTTACCGGCCAGGTAGCGGAAACCTTCCAGTACCGCCCCGAAGCCCCACCGCGATCCCGAGACGACGTTGGCCAGGACCGGCATCGGCCGCAGCCGGATGGTCGCCCAGATCGGCCCCAGGCAGGTGATCGCGTCTATCAGGTACAGCGTGGAGAGATCGACCCACTTCAGCAGGACACCGGCCAGCAGCGGGCCGGCGATGGCGCCGAACTGCTGAACCGTCATGTTCAGCGAGTTGGCGGCCGGCAACTGCTCGATCGGCAGCATCCGCGGGATCGCCGCGCCGCGGGTCGGCCAGTTCACCGCGAAAAACCCCTGCTGCACCGCCAGGAGCACCAGGACGACCCAGACGTTGTCGAGCGCCAGTGCAGCCTGAGCCCAGAGCAGTACCGAAGCCAGCGCCAATCCGCAGGAGCTGATGATGAGCAGGATCCGCCGGTCCATCGCGTCGGCCCAGGCGCCGCCGAGCAGCCCGAAAACCACCAGCGGCACCAGGGCGAACAAACCGGCCAGGCCCACGTAGGCCGAGTTGCGCGTCAATGCGTACAACTGGACTGGAACTGCGAAGACGGTCAAGTTTCCGCCGATGACGGTGACGATGCCGGCCAGCCACAACCGACGGAAATCGGGTGTTCGCAGCGGTGTTACGTCTGCGAAGAGGCGCCGCCCGGACACCCGGGTCAGGGCTGCAGGCGTTCGATGCGATCGGCGCCGCCGGCACCGCCCGTGACGACGCGAATCCTGTTGTGAATCCGGTTCTCCCGGCCCTGCCAGAACTCGATCACTTCGGCCGCGATGCGGTATCCGCCCCAGTGCGGGGGCACCGGCACCTGGTCGGAGTCAGCGAAACGTTCGGTCACCTCGGCCAACTGCGCCACCAGATCCGCGCGCGACGCGATCGGCCGCGACTGCTCGGAGGCCCAGGCGCCCAACTGCGATCCCCGCGGCCGACGCGCCCAGTACTCGGCAGTCTCCTCCGGTGTCACCTTGCTGACCGCGCCGCGGATGTGGACCTGGCGGCCCAGCCCGTACCAAGGGAAGGTCACGGACGCGTAGGGCGTGGCGGTCAGATCGGATCCCTTGGCGGACGCGTAGTTGGTGTAGAACGTGACGCCGTCGGCGTCCACGCTCTTGCACAGCACGGTCCTGGTCACCGGCCGGCCGGCCTCGACGGTGGCGAGCACCATGGCGTTGGGTTCGGCCAGACCCGCCTGTTCGGCGTCATCGATCCAGTTGTGCAGCAACGCAAGCCAGCCGTCTACCAGCCAGTCGGCGTCGAGGTCGCTGCTGCCGTCCTTCTCCACCGAGCCGTACTCCACCCGCATGGATGCCAAACGGTGGGGTACCGGGCGATCGTGATCAACCACGGCCTCACGGTACGCCCCGACCCGGGCGGGTGGGAGAATCCGATCATGACTGTCCTACCGGATGACTTCGTCCCGGGCTTGGCGGGCGTCGTCGCCTTCACCACCGAAATCGCCGAACCCGACCGGGACGGCGGCGCCCTGCGGTACCGGGGCGTGGACATCGAGGATCTGGTCGGTAACCGGGTGACTTTCGGCGATGTCTGGGCACTTCTGGTGGACGGTCGATTCGGCGACGGGCTGAAACCCGCGGAGCCGTTTCCGTTGCCGATCCACACCGGCGACGTCCGGGTCGACGTCCAGGCCGGTCTGGCGATGCTGGCTCCGATCTGGGGCTACCGGCCACTACTGGACATCGATGACGAGACGGCCCGCGAGCAGTTGGCGCGGGCGTCGGTGATGGCGCTGTCCTATGTCGCGCAATCCGCCCGCGGGATCACCCGGCCGGCCGTGCCGCAGCGAGTCATCGACCAATGTTCCACCATCACAGAGCGTTTCATGACCCGCTGGCACGGCGAGCCCGATCCGCGCTATGTCGAGGCGATTGACGCCTACTGGGTCTCCGCGGCCGAGCACGGCATGAACGCCTCGACGTTCACCGCCCGGGTGATCGCCTCGACCGGGGCCGACGTGGCGGCGGCGCTGTCCGGCGCAGTGGGCGCGATGAGCGGGCCTCTGCACGGTGGAGCGCCGGCCCGGGTGATTCCGATGATCGAGGAGACCGAGCGCAGCGGGGACCCCGCAGCGGTGGTCCGCGGCATCCTGGACCGCGGCGAGAAGCTGATGGGATTCGGGCATCGGGTCTACCGCGCCGAGGACCCGCGGGCCCGGGTTCTGCGGGCTACCGCAAAACGCCTGGACGCGCCCCGCTATGAGGTGGCGGCGGCACTCGAACAGGCTGCGCTGGCCGAACTTCGGCAGCGCCGGCCCGATCGGGCGATCGAGACCAATGTCGAGTTCTGGGCTGCGGTCATCCTGGACTTCGCCGAGGTCCCGCCGTCGATGATGCCGGCTATGTTCACCTGCGGCCGCACCGCCGGATGGTGCGCGCACATCCTGGAGCAGAAGCGTCTGGGCAAGCTCGTCCGCCCCGCCGCGGTCTATGTCGGCCCCGGCCCGCGGCCGGCCGATTCGGTGCCGGGTTGGGCTGAGATCAGCCACCCCTAGCGCCGCTTACCGGGCGAGCGGAAGCGAGAACCGGCGCGCCCGAGATGGCCGCTGTCGGGCCGCGGCCAGCATCTCCTCGGTCGAGGTGAACTTCACCCGTGGACGGCCCTGTGCCTCGCCGCGGGCGATCTCGGCGGCGTCGATGGCGCGCCACCCGTCCGCGTCGATGACGTTGGGCTGTCTTTCGCGCACCCGTCTCGCCAGGGCGGACGGCCGGGCCGCCGGGGCCTCCAGCAGTCCGGCGTTGAAGTCCTCCACCAGGGCCGAGACGGTCTGCATCGCGCAGGACTTGTTGGTGCCGATGAAGCCGGTGGGGCCGCGTTTGATCCA
>JAHBAP020000143.1 GCA_018500005.2 Mycobacterium sp.
CCCGGGGCGGGTCCGCCCCGGCGAAAGTGCGCCAATTGGTCATATTTCGGCCCCATCCCGACCAAAGGCCCCACTTTCGAGAACCACGCTCCGGTTCGCCATAGCCTGAGCCGATGCGAAACCCGCATGCCGGTGAGCCGTTCACCGATTCCGCCGCCGCGATCGCCGCGGCGCTGACCGACGTGTCGATCCCCGCGCTGCTGATGTCCTGCGTCCACATGACTGACGACGACGCGGTGCGCGCAGCCATCGTCGAGGGTCCGTTGCGGCCGGCCGGGCTGTTCCTCAACGAAGTGCAGGGCTTCATGTCCGAGGAGGCCCAGGCCGCCGCTCGCGCGCTGGCCCTGGAGATCATCACCGACTACCGCGACCGCGGCTGCCCAGAGCCGAGGCCGGTGCCACCGGCGCTGCTGAAACGGATGATGGACTGGATCGCCGCCGGGGAAGTGCCCGACGAGTACGTCCCGATGATGCTCGAGGAGATGGAACTCGACGGCGCCGACAACCTGCTCGACGATCTCGTCTCGAACCCCGATACCCGTGCCGACTTCCCGGTGCTGGTGATCCGCTGCGGGCAGTCCGGGCTGCTCGCGGGGATCCGGCTCAAGCAGGCCGGCGTGCCGTTCACGGTTATCGAGAAGAATCCGGGCGTCGGCGGAACCTGGTGGGAGAACCGCTACCCCGGCGCACGGGTCGATGTGGGAAATCACTTCTACTGCTACAGCTTCGAGCCAGCCGACCACTGGAGCGAGTTCTTCGCCCGCCAGCCCGAACTGCAGAGCTATTTCGCCGACGTGATGGCCCGTCATGGCGTCGAGGAGCACGTGCGGTTCGACACCGAGGTCAGCTCAGCGGTATGGGAGGAGGCGACCGGAACGTGGGCGGTTTCGGTCCACGGACCCGACGGACCTGAAACCCTCAGGGCCAGAGCGGTTATCAGCGCGGTCGGCCAACTCAATGCGCCGTTCATCCCCGACTTCCCCGGCAAGGAGATCTTCACCGGGCCGGCGTTTCACACCGCACGCTGGGATGCGACCGTCGACCTCACCGGCAAGAACGTGGTCATGATCGGCGCAGGTGCCAGCGGATTCCAGATCGCACCGGCGATCGCCGACACCGTCGGGCATCTGACCATCATCCAGCGCACCGCCCAGTGGATGTTCCCGAATCCGAACTACCATGCCGCCGTCGGCCCCGGAATGCGTTGGGCCATCAAACATCTGCCGTTCTACGGCCGCTGGTACCGGTTCCTGATCTTCTGGCCCGGCTGCGACACCGGCCTGGCGGCAGCAAAGGTCGACCCGGACTGGCCTGATCAGCAACGCGCTGTCAGCGCCGCCAACGACATGGCCCGGATGATGTTCACCCAGTGGATCACCAGCCAACTCGACGGCGCCGAGGACGCGGAAGCGCTTGCCGCCAAAGTCATCCCGGACTACCCAGCCACCGGCAAGCGGACCCTGCAGGACAACGGAAGCTGGCTACGGACCCTGCGCCGGGATAACGTCGAACTGGTCCGCGGCGGCGTCGAGCGCATCGAACGGGACGGTGTCGTCGACAGCAATGGCCGCAAACACCATGCCGACGTGATCGTTTACGCGACCGGCTTCCGGGTGAACGACTTCCTGTCATCGCTGACCGTCACCGGGCGCGACGGTGTCGAACTGCACGAGGCGTGGGGCGAGCGTCCCGCCGCCTACCTCGGCATCAGCATCCCGGGCTTCCCCAATTTCTTCTGTATGTACGGGCCCGGCACCAACCTGGCCAGCGGCGGCAGCCTGATCTTCCACTCCGAGTGCCAGATCCGCTACATCGTGGGCTGCATCGACCTGCTGCTGGCATCCGGCCACAGATCACTCGAACCCACCCGACCGGCCTACGACGACTGGTACGACAGGTGTCAGGCCGAACTTCAGACGATGGTGTGGTCGCAACCCAGTATCGCCCACAGCTTCTACAAAGACGCTCGCGGAGTGGTGCATTCGCTGAGTCCGTGGCGCCTGGTGGACTATTGGTCGTGGACGCGCACGCCCGATCCCGCCGACTACGTGATGCGCTGACCCGTGCACGCTGAGATCACGCAGGTCCTTCTCCTGGTGGCCGGCCTCGGCCTGGGCTTCGCCAATGCGCTGGCCTCCTCCGGTTCCGCCCTGTCCCTGCCGATACTGCTGGCACTGGGACTGGGGCCGGAACTGGCCAACGGAACCAACCGGGTGGCGGTCCTGGTGGGCGCCTTGGCAGCGGTGAGTTCCTTCGCCCGGGCCCGGCTCATCCAGTGGCGCATCGTCATCCCACTGATGGCCTCCGCGGCGGTCGGCGCGCTGATCGGTGTTCGGATATCCGAGGTCCTCTCACCGTCCAGCATGCATCTGGCCATCGTGGCCGCCGAATGTGTGGCGCTGGTACTGCTGGTGATTCGCCCGTCGCGGTGGGTGAACGCCACCGGGGACAATCCCCACGCCGGGCCCTTGCAACTGGTTCTGGTCTTCGTCATCGGGATCTGGACCGGGTTCATCGTTCTCGACGGCGGCACGTATCTGCTTCTGCTGCTTGTGTTCTCGGTTGGGTTCAACGTGCTGGGGGCCAACGCGGCGAAGTCGGCGATCATGGCCACCATCGCCGCGGTGACGTTGCCGGTGCTGGCGTTCGGCAATCACATCGATTGGGGCGCCGCAGGGGTGATGTCGGTTGGCTCGTTGGCCGGCGGTCTGCTGGCCGCGCGGGTGGCGATGATCCCGGGCGCAGCACAATGGGTCTACCGGTTGATCGTGGCGATCCTGGTCGGCGAACTCGCGCACCTCGCGTTCGGCGGATTGCGACCGTAATGGCACTCGTCGAACGCTCGCAGTTCACCGGCAAGGTCAAAGACCTCACCGGTCCCGGACTGACCGACCGATTCGGGGTCACCTGCACGGACCTGGGCGCATCGGTGCTTGCCGCCGATGGGCATCTGGTGTCGGTGTTCGGCGACACCTTCTCCGGCCACCGGGTGGGCTCGGGGGACTGGCGCTCCCCGGTGATCCTGATCGGCACCGGCGACGCCACCCGCCCCATCGTCTACACCCACGCCGGCGGCGGCGACCCGCGCTATGCCCGGCAACTCTGGCACTACCGGCACCGCCACAACCCGGGCCTGCTGCGCCGCGGCATCAGCACCGTCATCCCATCGGACCTGCTGCGTGTCGGCGACACTCTCTACCTACACGCCATGGTCAACCAGGGACTGCACAACGTGGCGTGGACCGAGACCTGGCGGTCCGACGACAGCGGGCTGTCCTGGCAGAAGATCGGTACGCGCGGGAAGATCCCGGCCGGCCTCTACAGCGGGCACGCCCAGTGCTGGACGTGGGACTACGACGCAGACGACGGGTGGGTCTATGTGGTCTCGACCGGGTTCCAGCGGAACAAGGGCCTGATCCTGCGCCGGGTGCGGCCCGCGCACATCGGCGATCAGGACCGTTACCTCGCCTGGGCCGGGGGCAGGTGGGGTGCGGTGGCCGACGTCATCACTCCCCCGGGCGAAACCTGGGGGGAGCTGTCGTTGCGTCGACTGGATTGCCGCACATGGGTCCTGGGCGGCTTCCTGTCGTCGAGCTATGCGCTGGGTTACCGCACCATCGCCGCGCCGACCGTCGACCTGACCGACGTTCCGGTGCAGCGGCCGGTGCTCGGGTGCGGGTGGGACGACGAAGATCACGGCGGTTGCCAGGTGGCGCAGTTGTACGGCGGCTACCTGCTGCCGGGCAGCCGGCTCGATGCCCCGGGCGGGGTCGGGCTGGTGGTGTCGCAGTGGAACACCGCCCGGGGCTGGCCCTACCGGGTGATGCAGTTCAGGGTCACGCTGCACGACACGACCTAGCCGCTCTGGTTACAGTGGCTGGGTGCTATTGCGAAGCCTTCTCTCGGCAGCTGTGCTGACCGGTGCCGCTCTGTCGGTCGCTCCGGCCGCCACAGCCGAGCCCGATCCCGGCCCGATCCTGCCCAACGTCGGGTCGTATATGCCGGTCAACCCGGCCGACTACACCGTCAACGGCGGCAAGTGGCTCGGTTTCGCCGGGCCCGCGGGAGTGGTCTGCACCATCGACGTCCTGGCCGGCAACTACGGCTGCAGCGGTCCGCTGCCGGGCGCCCCGGAGGGGGTCAACCTGGTGAGCGGCGGACCGTCGGGGCCGCCCGTCTTCGGGACCAGCGACGCCCCCTATGCCGCCGCCGGTCCGGTCCGGCCGCTCGCGCCGAACACCCGGTTGACCTTCCGGTCGATCTTCTGCGGGGCCGACGCCGTCGGTGCGGTCGCCTGCGTGAAC
>JAHBAP020000376.1 GCA_018500005.2 Mycobacterium sp.
AGATGTGTATAAGAGACAGATGTTGGCCGGGATGACGCGGGCCGGATCGGCTGCGGCGAAAGGGATTGCGCCCTCGGTGATTCCGAAGAAACCCATGAACATCGCCGCCAGACCCAACTCCTGCTCGGAATCGTCGTACAGCTTGCGGCGAAGTACCGTGGCCAGACCCTGACCGATCGGCGGTGCTGCGATCGCGGCACCGATCATGCCCATCGGTGCGGTCTGCCCGGTGGCGATCAAGCCGACGCCGAACAGGAACGCCACCTTGTTGACCGGACCGCCCATGTCGAAGGCGATCATCAAGCCGAGGATGACGCCCAATACGACGGCGTTGGCGCCCGTTAACCCCGACAGCCAGTTTGTCAGGCCGTTGAAAACGCCGGCGATGGGTGCGCCGAGCACGTAGATGAAGGCCAGCGAGGAAACGACGGTGGCGAACAACGGGATGACGATGATCGGCATGATGCCGGCCATGAACTTGGGCACTTTCACGCGCTTGACCGCCAGGGTCACGTACCCGGCCAGGAAGCCGGCCAGGATCGCCCCGAGAAATCCTGAACCCGCTTCCGAGCCGTAAAGCTCTCCGGTGTTGGCCACGATTCCGGTGATCATGCCGGGGACCAGACCGGGCCGGTCGGCGATCGACATGGCGATGAAACCGGCCAGGATCGGGATCATCATCTGGAATCCGATGGTGCCGATTTGCAGCATCTTCCACCAGAAGGTGCCTTCAGGGACGACCAGTCCACCGGAGGGGTCGGGGGTGCCGCCGAGGGAAAGGCTGACGGCAATGAGTAGGCCACCGACGACAACGAAGGGGATCATCGGCGAAACGCCGGCCATCAAGGCGCGGTAGAGAGTTTGGCCCAGGCCGACCTTCTCTTCGGTGGCGACGGCGACGGTTCCGCCCTGAACCGGCGCGTTGATCGCGCGCTCCAGCAGTTCGGCGGGTTTGTGGACGCCGTCGGCCACACCCACTTTGAGTACCTTCTTGCCGGCGAATCGGTCGAGTTCGACGTTCTTGTCCGCCGCGACGATGACCGCGTCGGCCGCGGCGATGTCGGCGGCGGTCAAGACGTTTTCCGCACCAATCGAACCCTGTGTCTCGACTTTGATCTCATGGCCGGCATCCGCGGCAGCCATCTGCAGCTTCTCTGCCGCCATATACGTGTGGGCGATGCCCGTCGGGCACGCCGTGATAGCTACGTAACGCACTTCACCTCCGTAAGTTGCTCTTGCTGACGCGGCTGGCAGTGTGGCTAATCGGTTGCGGTGGCGCGTTGCTCACCGACCGGTTCTCAAACGCTAGCTGCGTCCGGGCTAGAGCATTAGAGAAAGTACGAATGAGCTACCCACCGGGGTCCTACGGTCACCCGGCTGGATTAGGCCCGACGACTTGCCTCGCCTCGTAGGCGCCGACACCTGGACGATCTATACAGTCGCGCCTGTACGGCCCGGATTCGGATGAGGAGGACCCAGCTGATGCGCCGTGTCGTCATCGAGGAGCACTTCTGGTCCGATGCCCTAGAGACCAACGGCTGTTACACCGATGGGCCCAGCCCGTTCACGCAGGCGACGATGGACCGGGTCCGATCCCGGCTGACCGACTTCACCGAGCACCGGCTCCCGGACATGGATCGGGTCGGCATCGACGTGCAGGTGCTGTCGCTGACGGCCCCGGGCGTGTCAATGCAGCCCGATGCCGCGATCGCAGTGGGCGATGCACGGCGGGCCAACGACATCCTTGCCGACGTGATCCGCGGCCACCCGGACCGGTTCGCCGGCTTCGCGACCCTTCCCCTTCAGGATGTCCCGGCGGCGGTGGGCGAACTCGACCGCTGCATCGGGGAGTTGGGGTTTGTCGGAGTCCTGGTCAACGACCACACACTCGGTCATTATCTGGACGAGCCCGAGTTCGAGCCGCTCTGGACCAAGCTCGAGCACCTCGGAGTACCGCTCTACTTACACCCGAGCGCACCGTTCGATCAGTGGCACGTCCTCGACGGGCATCCGGAACTGCAGGGCGCAACGTGGGCCTTCCAGGCCGCAACCGGCGCCCACGCCATGCGGCTGGTGTTCGGCAAGGTCTTCGATCGTCACCCCGGCGCCCGGGTCATCCTCGGCCACATGGGCGAGTTCCTGCCGTTCCAACTCAGCCGCTTCGACGACTGCGCGAAAAACCTCATCCTCCCCGACCCGCTCGATCGCCCACCGTCGGAGTACTTCGGCCGCAATATCGCCATCACCACGACCGGCGTCTTCTCCCACCCGGTGCTTGCGGCGGCAATCGCGATCATGGGCATCGACAACATCATGCTGTCCACGGACTACCCATACGACGATGCCGGCGAGGCAGTTCACTTCCTCGACACCGCCCCCATCTCCGACAGCGATCGACGAAAAATCGCGTACGCCAACGCGGATCGAATTCTCGGACTGTCCGCGCCTTCCGCGGGATAGGGCAGATCCGGTCGCCGGCGTGGAATGCTCCTCGCATGACGGATACCTCGGTAAGCCCTCGCCCTGACCGCATCAAGTTCTCCGGCCATACCGCTGATGACGGCTTGTTCGGTCCCGACAGTGTTACCTGGCGCATCGCGGCCATGCCCCAGATGGGACTCGCCGCACACGGGGCCGCGACACTTCAGATGCTGCACCCGATGGTCATGCACATGATCGATCAGGCGTCTGCCTTTCGAACCAACCCTGCCTCTCGCGCAGAACTCACTGCGCTATTCGGTCGCACACTCACCTACGGGGACACTGCAGCGGCACACCGCGCCGCTGACGTCCTCGCCAAGATCCATCATCGGGTTACTGCGACCGATCCGGTATCGGGTCGCACCTATCATGCCGACGAGCCGGATCTATTGCTGTGGGTGCACAACACCCTCCAATGGATGGTGCTTCGCGTCACCGACTCGTTCGGTCCCTCCCTCGGCGATGCCGAGAAAGCGGCCTACCTGAATGAACAGGTCATCGCTGCGGAGCTGACGGGATGCAACGTCGACGACGTGCCCACTACCGAGAAGGACCTCCACGACTACATCGAAGGCATGACTCCCCTACTGGCCGTGGGCCACGACACCGTCTGGTTCAAAGAGATGGTCCTCCCTGCTTCCGTCGCCTGGAAACCCGCCACCTACTTCCCCCACATGCTGGGTATCGCCGTCGCCGGCCTGATGAACGCCGCACAGCGTCAGATCTACGGGATCGACAGGCCCGCATGGCAGTTCGAGGTCAATAGGCAAGTCCTCAAGGGACTCTTCGAGGCGGAGTCACGCAGGATTCCGGTGCTGTCACGCATCTCCGTGGAACGCCAGAAGGTCGATGAAAAGGCATTCGGATCACCTCACTGACAATCAGAACTGGCTCGGCGGACCATGTTGATTAGCTAAGCGCCCATTATTGCCAGGCCCCAGTTGAGGTGTCCGCTCCAGACTGACGCGATCCGCCCGCCCTGCACAGCCGGCTTGGGGTCGGATACCGGTCCACCGCGGGAACGAATCTGCGCCACCGTTGCGTCCAGATCCGGTGTCTTCAGTGCCAAGCCGATGAGTGCGGGTTCCCGACCAGTCGCGACGACCTCGATGAAGGCTTCGCCGACGCGATAGAAGGCCATCTCCGGACCCTCCGGACCGCGTGGGTGAAAACGCCTGCGCGGCGCTGAACCCAGCACCGCGTTGAGTGCGTCGACCGCTGAGTCCAGATCCGGAACCGTGTAGACGATGTGGTCGACGGCGATAACACCACAGGGGTGCGTACTCGGCCGCGCCGCAGGACAGGTGATGGTCCGCAGGCCGAGAACTGCTGAATCAGAATGGATCTCGTCGAATCCCCAACCGCTCTCGCTGATGCTGCAACGGACCCGCCCTACCGAGAATCCGCCGCCGTCGACGGCGAATCCAAGCGCCGCCCACGCCCGCTCGTCACCGGGTACGCCAAGCCACGTGAGAGTGGACGTGAGAGTAGACATGGGCACCATCGTGCTACGGACTGGCACAGCGGCCGGGTCCCTTTCGCGTGTGGCCGAAAACTTTGCCCAACCCAGGCTCCCCGAGGCGGCGGTGCGGATCCGGCGAGTGGCGCGGCGAGTCGGAGTGCTTCTGGCACTGTTGATGACGTCTCAGGCACCGGGCCTGACGGACGCTCCCCGGAACGGAGATTCAACTGCGCCACCCGCTCGCCACCGTTGCCCTCGGACCCCTTCTTCTGCTGCAAGGGCGCCACGTCCGCCGGGTCACGCCGCGCTTGCCGGAGCCCCCGGGACCACGCTCCGGGCGAACGGGCGTCGGCGCCCCCCTTCGCCTGCTGATCGCGGGCGACTCGGCCGCAGCCGGCGTGGGCGCCTCCACGCAAGACGACGGGCTGGCCGGTCGTCTGGTCGCAGAGTTGTCGGCGTGCCGCGCACTGGATTGGCGGCTGGAGGCACGGACCGGCTACACCACCGCTGACGCGCAGGAGCACCTCGCGGCGCTGCCCGAAGACCGATTCGACGTGGTGGTGCTGTCCCTCGGCGTCAACGACGTGACCAGCGGCATCGGCCGCCGTCGTTGGCTAGCACGCCAAGCTGCCCTTGCCGACCTGCTGCAGGCCCGCTTCGCGGCGCGCGCCCTACTGTTCACGGCGCTTCCGCCGATGCACCTGTTCCCGGCTCTGCCGCAGCCGCTGCGCTGGTACCTGGGCGCACGTGCCCGCGCCTTCAACGCCGCGCTCGCGCAGTGGCTGCCGCACCGTCCGGGTTGCCATCTGGTGGTGCCGGATTTCCAGGCGAACCCCGCATACATCGCGAGCGACGGCTTCCACCCCGGACCTGCCGCCTACACCGCGTGGGCCGCGCAGCTCACCCGCGACATCGACCGTTTGTTTCCGGTGTAGCCGCGATCTTGCAGTGTTTTCGCCGTGAGTTCGCGATGGCATACGATTGCTGGGTGCCGGCACCACGCTGGGTCGCCAAGATCAACAAGTTTGCCCTCAACAAAGGCACCAGACTCATCGCGCCCTGGGCCCCGGGATGGGCCGTCGTCGTTCACCGCGGACGCAAGTCGGGGCGCGCCTTCCGGACCCCGCTATGGGCCTTCCGCCGCGGCAACGGCTACATCATTGCGCTCACCTACGGCCCGGACTCGGACTGGGTTCGAAACGTGATGGCAGCAGGAGGTTGCGCACTCGAAAGTCGGGGGCGGCACTACCGGCTGGTCGACCCGCGGATCTATCACGACGCCGACGCCGCCGACATGCCGCGGCCGATCCGGGTGATGCTGCGCAGGGTAATCAAAGCCCCGGACTTCCTGCGCCTGGACATTGCCGACGAGATACCCGGCGGGTAACGGCAACGCGACGGCACCGGGAACCCCCACCTGACGATCGATCGGATGGAAGTTGGCGTCTAAACATCCGGGCCCCGGTATGCGGAAAAGACGAACGAGTTTCCGAGGCTAAGCCCGGTCCGGCGTTGAAGGTGCGTAATCCCAAGACACCGTTCTCGCGGGTGTAACGCGGATGTAGGCGGCACCCGGCCTTGGTTCGGTGGGCCATTCGGACTCTGGAACTCCCCGCGCCCGAGCACCTTCCCTCGCGAGCTGAACTGCTTCGCTCGGGTCGCGAACGATGCGGGCGTGGCCTTGGAGCATCACTCCCCGGATATCTGCCATGGTGGAGCCGTCTTCAAGCAAGACGCTCACGTTCGGGTTGTTTTCGACGTTGGCGACCTTGCGCGTCCCGTCACGCACACCCATGATGATGTCGCGACCGAGGCGGAAGTATCCAAGGGGTACCGAGTGCGGGAATCCGTCCTTGTCGATAGTGCTCAGGACCGCCCAGCCCGGGCGGCTGTCGAGATAGGCCGCGATCTGCCCTTCAGTTAACTTCCGTGGCATGACACGAGGCTACCAACAGCGAAACCTGTTCTGGGCGTGACGGTTCGGGACATTCAGGTCATCGGCTCGAGAGCTTCGATGGCGCTGCGGAGAGTTCCAACTCGAAGTCGGAGTTCGCGGCGATTCGATCCGATCGCGGAGTCCCATCGTCGTCAGCGCAAGCCGAGAAAAAACTCCCGGACGTCGGCGATGAACAAGTCGGGCTGTTCGAATGCGGCGAAGTGTCCGCCGTGCGGCATCTCGGTCCAATGGGTGACGTTGTAGGCCGCTTCGCACCATCTGCGTGCCGGCTTGACGATCTCCTTCGGGAACCGGGCGATGCCCGTCGGCACCTCCACCTTGCCGCCGCCACCGAACGCGCCGAAGCTCTCCCAGTACAGCCGCGCCGAGGACGCCCCGGCATTGGTGGCCCAGTACATCATCACGTCGTCGAGCATCTCGTCGCGGCCGAAGACGTTCTCCGGGTGTCCGTCGCAGTCACTCCAGGCGTAGAGCTTCTCCACGATCCACGCGAGCTGGCCCACCGGGGAGTCGGCGAGGCCGTAGCCGAGCGTCTGCGGTCGGGTGGCCTGCTGTTTGGAATAGCCGGCCTCCCACTGTTGGTAGTGCTTCTGCGCCGCGAGCGCCTCCCGCTCGTCCTGGGACAGCTCGGTCAGGTCCCCGACGGGCGCGGCGATCGGCATGTTGAGGTGAATCGCGATGCAGCCGGCCACTTTTGACGAGCCATTGCGGCCGACCTGGGTGGTCACCGCCGCCCCCCAGTCCCCGCCCTGAGCTCCGTAGCGGTCGTAGCCGAGCCGCTTCATCAGGATGTCCCAGGCCAGTGCGATCCGCTCGACCGTCCACCCCGGGGACGTCGGCTTGCCGGAGAACCCGAAGCCGGGCAGGGTCGGGCACACCAGGTGGAAGTCCCGGCTGAGCGGCCCGATGACTTTCGCGAACTCGACGATCGATCCCGGCCAGCCGTGGGTGATCAGCAACGGAAGCGCGTCGGGATTCGCGCTGCGCTGGTGGACGAAGTGGATGTCCAGTCCGTCGATCTCGGTGACGAACTGGTCGAATGCGTTGAGCCGCGCCTCACGCGCCCGCCAGTCATAGGTGTTCGCCCAGTAGCCGGCCAGGTCCCGGGTGTAGTCGATCGGCATGCCCTGACTCCAGTCCGTCGCGCATTCGCGGTTCGGCCATCGCGTGCGGTTCAGGCGTTCCCGGAGATCGGCGAGTTCATTGTCGGGCACCCCGATGCGGAACGGGCGAACAGGTAAATCGGCCATGCCGCTGATTATGGACCCGCCAATCGCTAGCCTCAGCCGCATGCGTTTGGTTGTCGATCTGAACAAGTGTCAGGGGTACGCCCAGTGCGTCCCGTTGGCCCCGGAGGTGCTCAAGCTCAACGGCGAGGAGGCGTTGGCCTACGACCCCAACCCCGATGAGTCACAACGCCAACATGTGCTGCGCGCGGTGGCCTCCTGCCCGGTGCAGGCGATCATCCTGGAACTTGACCCGCCGGGCGATCGGGACACACTGTGACCATCACCTACTACTTCCGCGACATCATCGAGAAGTTCCGCGCCGAGGGCCGCATCGTCATCGTCGGCGCCTCCCTGGCCGGCTTGCGTGCCGCCGAAGCGTTGCGGGATCAGGGTTTCACCGGTTCGCTGACCATCATCGGCGACGAACGCCACGAACCCTACGATCGACCGCCGCTGTCCAAAGCGGTCCTCAAGGGCTGGGTACCGGCCGACCACACCAAGCTGCCGCGATTGCGGCGAGTCGATGCCGACTGGAAGCTGGGCGTGGCCGCGGTGGGCCTGGACCGGGTCAACCATGTCGTCAAGTTGGGCAACGGCGAGGAGGTCGGCTACGACCGCCTGCTGATCGCCACCGGCACCCGCGCCCGGCCCTGGTCCAATCCCGAAGAAGCGGCACTGCAGGGTGTGTTCACCGTCCGCACCGTTGAGGACTCCACGGCACTGTCCGCGGCTCTGAAGGCGCGTCCAAAGCGGGTGCTCATCATCGGATCGGGCTTCGTCGGCTCGGAGATCGCGTCGGTCTGCCGTGAACTGGACCTGCCGGTGACGGTGACCGAACGCGGCAGCGGCCCACTGAAGAGCGCACTCGGTGGGGTGGTCAGCGACATCGTCTCGGACATGATGCGCGACGCCGGGGTAGACCTTCGCACCGGTGTCACGGTGAAGTCGCTGCACGGCGGCTCCGGCGACGACGCCGGCCACGTCCGGTCGGCCACGCTCTCCGACGGCACCGTCCTCGACGTCGACGTCGTCATCCCCTCGCAGGGTTCGATCCGCAACGTCGAATGGCTCGACGGCGCCGGCCTGGCCGCCGGACAGTGGGGTGTCGGCTGCGACGCCGGATGCCGGGCGTTCGACATCAACGGTGTGGTGACCGACCACATCTTCGTCGCCGGCGACGTCGCGCGCGCCCCGCACGTGCTCTACGGCTATGAGTTCCTGGCCCTGGAGCACTGGGACAACGCGGTTTTCGGCGCCGAGGTGGCCGCCAACAACATGCTCAACCTCGAGGTCGGCCGGCGCGCGCACCTGCCGTTGCCGTCGTTCTGGTCAGCGCAGTTCGGAGTGAACATCAAGAGCTGTCTCTTATACACATCT
>JAHBAP020000142.1 GCA_018500005.2 Mycobacterium sp.
GTGTACGGACGTACCGAACTGCCCGGCCTTCTCGCCGCCGGCGAGGTGGCCCGCACCGGCATGCACGGCGCCAACCGGCTGGCTTCGAACAGTCTTCTGGAAGGTCTGGTGGTCGGTGGGCGTGCGGGACGCGCCGCCGCCGAGCACGCGGCCGATACCGCGTCAACGATGGCAAATGCTGAAGCGCTGCAGCATGTTTCGCACGACCGCGGCGATCTGCAAAAGGCAATGACCCAATGGGCGTCGGTGGTGCGAGACGGCGAGGGCCTGCATGACCTGGCCGCCGTCCTGCAGGATGCGCCCGTTCGGACCATCCGTACCCGCGCCGACTTCGAGGATGTCGCCCTGACCGCCACCGCCCGAGTGGTCGCCGCGGCGGCACTGGAACGCACCGAGAGCCGCGGCTGCCACCATCGGGGGGACTATCCGGACACCGACCCGGCCCAGGCCATCAGCCGCACGGTCTACGACCAGGCCGTCGTCGGCGCCGCGCCGCTGTCATGAGCCTGACCGCCGACGAGAGGTCCGAGGCGCTGGCCGTCATCCGCCGCGGCCTCGATGAGGACCTGCGCTACGGACCGGACGTGACGACGATGGCCACGGTGCCCGCCCACGCGGTGACAGAGGCCGCCATGGTGGCACGCGAGGCCGGTGTGGCCGTCGGCGTCGAAATCGCGCTGATGGTGCTCGACGAGGTGATCGGCCCCGACGGCTATCGGGTGACCGAGCGTGTCGAGGACGGCACGCCGCTGCAACCCGGGCAGGCACTGCTGCGTCTTTCGGCCCCGACCGGTGGGCTGCTGACCGCCGAGCGAACGATGCTGAATCTGGTATGCCACCTCTCCGGGATCGCCACTGCGACCGCGGCATGGGTGGACGCGATCGCGGGCACGAAGGCCAAGATCCGCGACACCCGCAAGACACTGCCCGGTCTGCGGGCTCTGCAGAAGTACGCGGTGCGTGTCGGCGGGGGAGTCAACCACCGGATGGGTCTGGGCGACGCAGCGCTGATCAAAGACAACCACGTCGCCGCCGCCGGTTCGGTTGTCGCGGCACTGCATGCAGTCCAGGCCGCCGCGCCGGGTCTGCCGTGCGAGGTCGAGGTCGACACCCTCGAGCAACTCGACGAGGTGCTCGCCGAGGACGTGCAGCTGATCCTGCTGGACAACTTCCCGGTTTGGCAGACCCAGATCGCGGTCCAACGCCGCGATTCGCATGCTCCTGGAGTGCTGCTGGAGTCCTCAGGCGGGCTGTCGCTGGACACCGCGGCGGAGTACGCGGGGACCGGGGTCGATTACCTGGCAGTCGGGGCGCTCACCCATTCGGTGCGGGTGCTCGATATCGGGTTGGACACGTGACGCCTCCGCGTTGAGTGCCCCTCCGCGCAGCCAAAATGCGAGTAAGGGCCTGCCAGGTGGGGCACTTGGCGGGAGGGCTCAGCCGATGTCGGCGACGAACACCCCGACCCCGCGCCGGGCCGCCACCCGCGCAATCCGCGGTAATGAAGGATCGTCCGTACCGGCTTCGACGATGCGCGGGTTCACCAGGTGCACGTCGCGCCCACGCAGCAGGATGTCGGCCTGGCCCGCCGCCAGAATGTTCTTGACCCAGTTGGTCTTGCCGTGCGCCAGCATGATCGCCACGGTATGGCCCTTGTGGTAGGCCGAGACTGCGGTTTCGTAGGCCTTGCCGGACGTGCGCCCTCGATGCTTGATGACGGTGATACCAGGCATGAAACGAGCGATCGGCACGACGGCGGGATTGATGTACTTGATCTGGAAGTTCTCGAACCAGACCGGGAACCGCATCGGCACGCCGGGAGCGTTGTTGGGGTGATCGGAAGACTTCACAGCAGCACCTGACCGCCGTCGACCAGGAGATCGTGGCCGGTGACGTAGGAGGCCTGATTGCTGGCCAGCCACAACACCGCATTGGCCACCTCTTCCGGATCGGCGACCCGGCCCAGTGGGATGCTGCCGTGCACCCGCGCGGCGCGGTCGGCGTCGGTCTCACCGGCCCGCAGCGACATCGTCGTCGCTGTCACCCCCGGGCTGACGCTGTTGACCCGGATGCCGTACTTCGCCGCTTCGATCGCCGCGGTCCGGGTAAGAACGTGCACACCGGCCTTGCTGGCGACGTAGGCGGCGAGGTTCTCCCGGTTGCTTGCCACCCCGAGGCTGGAGGAGGTGTTGACGATCGTCCCCGGGCCCTGTTGGGCGATCATCTGCGCCAGGGTGTGCTTCATGCACAGCATGGTGGCGGTGAGGTTCACTGCCAAAGTCGTGTTCCAGTCGTCCAGCGACATCTCGACGATCGGTCCCGGGGGTCGGAACACTCCGGCCAGATTGGCCATGGCGTCGATGCGACCGGTGTGCCCGGCCGCCGCTGCGACCGCCTCGCGCACACTGTCCTCGTCGGTGACGTCGATCGCCACCGGGTGGGCCGTGCCGCCGGTGGCGCCGACCCGGTCTACCAACTCCTGCAGTGGGCCGTCCACCCGCCGTGCCCCGGCGACCACCACCGCGCCGGCCGCGGCGAACCGTTCGGCAACCACCGACCCGATGCCTCCGCCGGCGCCGATCACCAGCGCGGTGGCCCCGGTGAAATCGACCTGATCAGTTCGCATGGCCTTCATCATGTGGTGGCACCGCGTCGGACCAGCGACAACGCCACGGCGGCGACGGCGAACAGCCCGGACATCGACCGGTTGAGCAGGGTCTGCTGCCGCGGTGTGCGCAACACCCCCAGCAGGCGGGCTGCCAGACCGGTGTAGCCGGCCATCACGACGACGTCGACCACCAGCATGGTGGCCGCGATGGTCAAGTACTGCGGCAACAACGGCTCGGTCGGCACCACGAACTGGGGGAGCACCGCCAACAGGAACACCAGCCCCTTCGGATTGGTCAGGTTCACCAGAGCTCCCCGGGTCAGCAACGACAGCCGACCGACCTCGTCACCGACCGAACCGACCTCGGCGGCGAGGTCGTCGGCGGTGGCCCGCCATTGCCGAACCGCCAGGTAGATCAGGTACAGAACGCCGATCCACTTGATCACCGTGAAGGCCACCAGGGATTTCGACACCGCTGCGCCCAGTCCGATGGCAACGACGGCGAGCTGGGTCATCAGTCCGATCTGCAGCCCGGCGATGCTCCACCAGCCGCGACGCAGGCCGTGGGTGAGTCCGGTCGCCATCGACTGGATCGCGCCGGCTCCCGGCGAAACGCTGATCGCGATCGACGCCCCGATGAACGCCAGCCATAGTTCCCACCGCATCAGGGCATTATCGGCGGTGTCGGGAATCGATGCATAAACGATTTTCTTCTCGCCGCACCCATCAGGGACAATCGACCTCGATGAGCACTCCATCCGGCCTGATCTCCCGCATCGACTTCCGCGGCCGCGCTATGACTGCCGCGCAGTTGCGTGCTGCGCTGCCCAGGGGCGGTGTCGATGTCGATGCTGTGGTTCCCACGGTCCGGCCGATCGTCGACGACGTCGCCGAACGCGGCGCCGTCGCGGCCCTGGAGTACGGGGCCAAGTTCGACGGCGTGCGTCCCGACGGCGTTCGGGTGCCGGTGGCCGAACTCACCGCCGCGCTGAACCGCCTCGATCCAGAGGTCCGCGCTGCCCTCGAGGTGGCCATCGAGCGGACCCGGGCCGTACACGCCGATCAACGCCGCACCGACACCACCACCCGGTTGGCTCCCGGCGCCACCGTCACCGAACGGTGGGTTCCGGTGGAGCGGGTCGGCCTGTACGTACCCGGAGGCAGCGCGGTCTACCCGTCCAGCGTGGTGATGAACGTGGTTCCCGCCCAGGCAGCCGGGGTGGAATCCCTCGTCGTCGCCAGCCCGCCGCAGGCCGCCTTCGGCGGGCTGCCGCACCCGACCATCCTGGCCGCCGCGGCGCTGCTCGGCGTCGAGGAGGTGTGGGCGGTCGGCGGGGCGCAGGCTGTGGCGTTGCTCGCCTACGGCGGGCTGGACACCGACGGCTTCGAGCTGGCGCCGGTGGACATGATCACCGGACCGGGCAACATCTACGTCACTGCGGCCAAACGGATCTGCCGCTCGCAGGTCGGGATCGACTCCGAGGCCGGTCCCACCGAGATCGCCATCCTGGCCGACCACACCGCCGACCCGGTGCATGTGGCCGCCGATCTGATCAGCCAGGCCGAGCACGACGTGATGGCGGCCAGCGTGCTGGTCACCGACAGCCTGGAACTTGCCGACGCCACCGAAGCCGAGTTGGGCGTCCAGCTACAGACCACCACGCACCGCGAGCGGGTCGCCGAGGCGTTGGGCGGGCCGCAGTCGGCCATCGTCCTGGTCGACGACGTAGACACCGGCCTGCGGGTGGTCAACGCCTACGCCGCCGAGCATCTGGAGATCCAGACCGCCGACGCGGCCGGGGTGGCCGGCCGAATCCGTTCCGCCGGAGCGATCTTCGTCGGCCCTTGGTCGCCGGTGAGTCTGGGCGACTACTGCGCCGGCTCCAACCATGTTTTGCCGACCGCCGGGTGCGCCCGGCATTCCAGCGGGCTGTCGGTGCAGACCTTCCTTCGCGGCATCCACGTCGTCGACTACACCGAAGCCGCTCTCAAGGACGTCTCCGGTTATGTGATCACCCTGGCCAACGCCGA
>JAHBAP020000547.1 GCA_018500005.2 Mycobacterium sp.
CGCCTAAAGCACAGCCCCCAGCCGTTACGCCGACTCCCCCCGCAGTGTTGTCGGAGCGGAACCAGGAACTGGCCTGGCTGGCGAGACGGGCGACTGCTGAGGCGAAGAAGCGCGATGCGGACATCAGCCTGACGGTGCTCGACCGAAGCACCGGCCAACTGATCGCCAGCGGGGATCGGGCACCGTTTCCGATCGCCTCGGTGGCCAAGCTGTTCATCGCCGACGACCTGCTCACCGAGGCGGCACGCCGGAAGGTGAAGCTCAGCGAGCAGGACCGCAAGGGTCTGGACGTGATGCTGCGCTCCTCCGACGACTTTCCGGCCGACGACTTCTGGGTCCGCGGCGGCGGCAACGCGATCATCAGCCGGGTCGTCGCGCGCTACAAGCTGTCCGGCACCACCGCTCCGTACGACGGCAATTGGTGGAACACGATGAGCACCACCGCAGATTTGGTGCGCTACTACGACATGCTGCTCGACGGCACCGGCGGTCTCCCGGCCCAGCAGGCCGCGCTGATGCTGGCCGACCTGGCGGCATCGACCCCGGTCGGCACCGACGGGTATCCGCAGCGGTTCGGCATTCCGGACGGGTTGTTCGCCGAGAAGGTCGCGGTAAAACAGGGCTGGATGTGCTGCTGGGGCCCGGAAAACCAGGTTCACCTGTCCACCGGGGTGGTGGGTCCGGACCACCGCTATGTCATCGCGTTGGCCTCCATGCAACCGGCCGACGAGGCCACCGCGCGCAACACCGTGACCCAGGTGCTGAAGACGATGTTTCCGAACGGGATGATCTAGGCGAGCAGGTCCGGCCTGCGTTGCCGGGTTCGTTCCACGGCCTGCTCCCGACGCCATGCGGCCACCTTGGCGTGATCGCCAGAGAGCAGGATCTGCGGCACCTGCAGTCCACGCCATTCCGGCGGTCGGGTGTAGCTGGGGCCTTCCAATAGGCCGTCGGAGTGCGAATCATCCTGGTGCGAAAGCGGATTGCCCAGCACATCGGGAAGCAGGCGCACGACCGCCTCGATCATCACCAGCGCCGCCGCCTCTCCCCCAGCAAGCACGTAGTCGCCGATGGAGACCTCCTCGACCCGCATCCGGGCCGCCGCGTCCTGTGCAACGCGCTGATCGATGCCCTCGTAGCGGCCGCAGGCGAACACCAGGTGCCGCTCTTCGGTCCAGCGCTGGGCATCGGACTGGGTGAACAGCCGACCCGCCGGCGTGGGAATCACCAAAAGCGTTTCAGGCGTGCAGATTTCGTCGAGGGCCTCACCCCAGACCGGCGCCTTCATGACCATTCCGGGCCCACCGCCGTAGGGCGCGTCGTCGACCGAATGGTGCACGTCATAGGTCCACCTGCGTAGGTCGTGGACGGCAAAGTCGACGATGCCGGTCTCAATCGCCTTGCCGGGCAGGGACTGCCGCACCGGCTCCAGATAGCCGGGAAAGATCGAGATGACGTCTATTCGCATCGGAGAGCCCGGGCGCATCACAGCGACTCGATGTCCAGCAGTCCCTCGGGCGGGTCGATCTCGACCACGCCGGTCTCACGCGACACCGACGTCACGATGGCGCTGACGAAGGGAACCAACACCTCTCGCCCGGCCGGGGTGCGCACCGAGAGCAATTCCCCGGCGGCGGTGTGCAGCACCTCCTCGACCTTGCCGAGGTCCTCGCCGCTCACCGTGCGCACCGTCAGGCCCTCGAGTTCGTGGTCGTAGAACTCGTCTGGATCGTCCAGTTCCGGCAGGTCACCCGAGTCGACGATGAACAGATGACCCCGCAGTGCCTCGGCGCCGTCCCGGTCGGCGACCCCGGCCAGACGGATCAGCAGTCGGGCGCCGTGCGGACGCACGGACTCCACCTGGACCTCCCGGACCGGGCCTTGCCCGCGGGAAGGCTTGAGCCGCAAGCGGTTACCGACGGCGAATCGCTCGAACGGATCGTCGGTGCGGACGTCGACCACCAGCTCGCCGGTAATTCCGTGGGGTTTGATGACCCGTCCGGCCACGAGTTCCATGGCTACTCCGATCCCGAGTCGCTGCGCCCGCCAGGGGCACGGGCCTACTGGTCGGTGTCCACCACGTCGACGCGGATGCCCCGGCCACCGATGCCGGCCACCAGGGTCCGCAGCGCGGTGGCGGTCCGGCCACCGCGGCCGATCACCTTGCCGAGGTCGTCGGGGTGCACGTGCACCTCGACGGTCCGGCCACGGCGATTGGTCACCATATCGACGCGGACGTCATCGGGGTTGTCGACGATTCCGCGCACCAGGTGCTCGACGGCGTCGACGACGACCGAACTCATTCTGCGGCCGGCTCGGCGGTCTCTGCGGCGGCCTCGACCTCAGCAGCAGCCTCGGCAGCCGGCTCGTCGGCGGGGGTCTCGGCCACAGCCTCGGGCGCCTCGGCCTCAGGCGCCTCGTCGGCCTTCTTCGGGGCCTTCTTCTTCTTCAGCTGCACGGCCTCACCGGTCGGCGCGCCGTCGGCGTTGGCCAGGGCGGCGTTGAAGAGTTCGAGCTTGGTGGGCTTGGGCTCCTTGACCTTCAGGGTGCCCTCAGCGCCGGGCAGGCCCTTGAACTTCTGCCAGTCGCCGGTGATCTTGAGCAGCTTGAGGACCGGCTCGGTGGGCTGAGCGCCGACTGAAAGCCAGTACTGGGCCCGCTCGGAGTCGACCTCGATCAGGCTCGGCTCTTCCTTCGGGTGGTAGCGGCCGATGATCTCGATCGAGCGGCCGTCGCGGCGAGTGCGCGCGTCGGCGACAGCGATGCGGTACTGGGGATTACGGATCTTGCCAAGGCGGGTGAGCTTGATCTTGACAGCCATGAATGCACTACTCCTCTAGTCGCACGCTGCAATTCTGCGATCACCGGCGGGATGCCGGAACCCGGTTTTGCCTCGCGTGGCCAGCGACCGATTGTGCCAGATCAGGCAGACCAACCGTTAATCGACGACGGTCGGATCAGCTACACCAGCTTGTCCAGGCATTTGGTCTCTACCCGCCGGGTCAGCCGCCACCCCTGCGCGGTGCGGACGAACTCGTCGTCGTACCAGAGGGCGCAGAACAGCACCTGGCTCCCCCGCGCCCCTGGGTCCGCCGGCCCGGCGCTGAGTTGCATGGGGTTGAAGCACATCGTGCGTCCGGACGCGGTGTCGCCGGACAGCGTGATGTCGAAGTTCCCGACCAGGTGGTAGAAAGCCGGGAAGTTCGGCAGCACCTGCGCCAGCCAGGCCTTCACCTGGGGGTAGACACCGTCGATCCCGCCCATCGCGCGGTAGTCGATATACGCGTCCGGGGTGAAGATGCGGTCCAGATCATCGAAACGGCGCTGGTCGATCGCCGTCGCGTAGTCCACCAGCAACTGCTGGATCTCCAGACGATCCGAGATTTCCGCCAGACTCAGCATGCACCGATTCAACACCGGCGAAGTCCCCGACGACCACGGGTTAGGCTGATCGGCCATGGGCCGGTTCGCCGCCGCAATCGCGGCTTCCCTCACGCTGTTCGCATCGACCGCCGTCGCACCGGCATTCGCCGATCCCAGCGTCCAACCGGTGGGCTCGGTGCCGATTCCCGACGGCCCCGCGCCGGCGTGGATCGTCGCCGACCTGGACTCCGGCCAGGTTCTGGCCGGCCGGGACATGTACAGCGCGCATCCCCCGGCCAGCACCATCAAGGTGCTGCTGGCCCTGACCGCACTCGACGAATTGGACCTGGATTCCACCGTCGTCGCCACCGCTGCCAACGCCCACGTCGAATGCAACTGCGCCGGAATCGAAACCGGGCATGTCTACACCGTCCGCCAACTACTCGACGGCGTTCTGCTGGTGTCGGGCAATGACGCCGCGCAGACGCTGGCCGACATGCTCGGCGGGTACGACACCGCGGTGGACAAGATGAACGCCAAGGCCGCGGCCATCGGCGCCACCGACACGCACGCCACGTCGCCGTCGGGTCTGGACGGTCCGGGCGGCCCCGGCTGGACCTCGCCGCGCGATCTCGCGGTGATCTTCCGGGCCGCCATGGCCAACCCGGTGTTCGCCCAGATCACCGCACAGCCGACGGCGATGTTCCCCACCGCGACCGGTCTGGCGCCCCTGATCAACCAGGACGAACTGCTGACCCGCTATCCCGGTGCGATCGGCGGTAAGACCGGTTACACCTATGCGGCGCGCAAGACCTTCGTCGGCGCCGCCGAGCGGAACGGCAGACGCCTGGTGATCGCCCTGATGTACGGCTTGGTCCACGAGGGCGGCCCGACCTACTGGGATCAGGCCGCCTCGCTGTTGAACTGGGGCTTCGCCCAGAATCCGTCGGTCGGGGTCGCGACGCTGTAGAGCGCGCGACCTCAGCCGTGGAAGCCGGGTGAGGCGACCTCACCCTCGGTGAGTTCGAAGGGCGCCGGCGCGATCACGTCCGGAGTGGCCTCACCGAGGTTGCCGCTCGACTCCGCAGGCATGCCGTCGGTCGTGGCAGGGGGCGCCGCCGGTCCGCCGGGCGCGTAGGGATCGTAAACCGGAGGGACGGGGTCGGCCGGCTCGTCCCTGACGCTCTTGGGCTCCAGCGGGGTCTCACCCGGAATCCAGGCCAGGATGTCGCGGACACCGTCGTTCCACACGACGCTGTTGGGCACCGGGCCCGTCACGTCGAAGTACAGCACGCTGCCGTTCGACGCCCCCCAGATGGCGGGGTAGAGGATGCCCTTCTCTGTGCGAGCCCCGAACCGGCCGATCATCGGGTCGGTGTTACCGCCGAAACCGTCGATAACCAGCTTGGCCGAGTACAGCTGGCCGTTGTGCGGCACCGGCGCGTTGCTCTTGTCCAGTGCGAACACCGTGTAGCCGATATAAGGCAGGCCGTTGGGGTTGTTCAGCCGTTCCTGCTCACCGAAGGTCTTGATGTTGTCGGCGGCGGAGGCCGGCGCGATGTTGACCGCACCTACGCCGAAGGTGATCGCGGCGGCGGCGACGGCTGCGGCTAACTTCGTGACGTTCACTGATGACCCCTTAGTTCGCAGTGTTGTTCAGCTTTATTCTGCTTGTTTCGCAAGCTATATAGCGGACGTTACCCGGCCAGGCGGTATCGGACACGACGGGGGTCTGAGGCCGGTGACGTCTTCGCGACCATTCGGAGACCGTCCCGAGGTCCAACCCGACTAGCCTCAGCCCCTATGTCTGTGTTCCGGCGGTTGCAGCGTGCGGCCATTACGACGGTGACCCTGATGGCTGCGCTCAGCACGCCGGTCGCGGCGGCCGATCCCGCTCAGCAGGCGGCTATTGCCCCGCCGAACGGTCCGGCACCGGCCTGGCTGGTCGCCGATATGGTCAGTGGCCGAATCCTCGGCGGCCAGGACGCCTACGGCCTGCATGCTCCGGCGAGCACCATCAAGGCGTTGCTGGCCATGGTCGTGTTCGACCAACTGCCGCTCGACTCCGCGGCCCCGGCGACCGAGGCCGACACCGACGTGGAGTGCTCCTGCGTAGGGCTGGTGCCCGGGGCGGTCTACTCCACCCGACAGCTCCTTGACGCGCTGCTGATGGTGTCGGGCAACGATGCGGCCAACATGCTCGCCGACATGGTCGGCGGCCAGCAGGCCGCCGTCGCGAAGATGAACGCCAAAGCCCAGCAGGTCGGGGCCCGCAGCACCCGCGCGGGATCCCCGTCAGGCCTGGACGGCCCCGGCTGGGAATCGGTGACCACCCCGCACGACCTTGCGGTGATCTACCGGGCGGCGCTGAACTACCCGCTGTTCGCCCAGATCCTGCATCAGACCACGGCGGTGTTCCCGGACGGCGGCGGCGGGTTCAAGCAGATCGCGAGCCACGACCCGCTGCTGACCAGCTACCCCGGCTTCATCGGCGGCAAGACGGGCTACACCAACCTGGCCCAGGAGACCTACGTCGCGATGGCACAGCGCAACGGGAAACGGCTAGTCGCAGTGATGATGTACAGCGAGGACGATCTGTGGGATCAGGGCCGGGCACTGCTGGACTGGGGCTTCGCCCAGCCGGGCTGAGCCTGAGCCGAGGATGAACGCCGAGAGTGAACTCAGTGCGAGTTTCCGCGGGTTTTTTCGCAGTGGACGCACGTTCGGCGCTTGATCAGTAGACGCGCCCGCGCAGGATGATCCGGTCAGGCCGGCCCAGCACCTGCGGCCCGGTCCGCGGGTCTTCGGCGAAACACAGCAGATCCGCAGGCGCGCCGTCGACCAGGACCGGCCGGCCGAGCCAACCGCGGGCATCCCAGCATGCCGCGCCGACCGCTTCGGTGGGTGTCAGCCCGATCCCCTTGAGGGCCTCGACCTCCTGCGCGATCAGCCCGTGCGGAAGGTTCCCGCCCGCGTCGCTGCCGGCGTAGATCGGGACACCGGCCTCCCGGGCCGCGCCGATCCGCTGCCGGCACCGGGCGTAGAGGTCGCGCATATGGGCGGCATAGGTCGGGAATCGTGTTGCGGCATCGGCGAATACCGGGAAATTCTCGATGTTGATGAGAGTGGGAACCAGCGCAGTGCCGTGCTCAGCCATCATCGCGACGGTGTCCTCGGTCAGACCGGTGCCGTGCTCGATGCAGTCGATGCCCGCCGCGATCAGGCCAGGAAGCGCGTCTTCACCGAAGACGTGTGCGGTGACCCGGGCGCCCTCGGCGTGTGCCGCCTCGATCGCGGCGACAAGCGCCTCGTCGGACCACAGCGGCGCGAGGTCGCCCACCGACCGGTCGATCCAGTCACCGACGAGTTTGACCCAGCCGTCGCCGCGGCGTGCCTGCTCGGCGACCGCGGCGGGCAACTGCCATTCGTCCTCCAATTCGACGGCGTAGCCCTGCAGATAGCGCTTCGGTCGGGCGAGATGCCTTCCGGCCCTGATGATCTGGGGAAGGTCGTGATGGCCGTCCAGGCTTCGGGTGTCGGTCGGGGAACCGCAGTCCCGCAGCAGCAGTGCGCCGGCGTCGCGGTCGGCCTCGGCTTGCACGATCGACTCGTCGAGCCCGATCGCCCCGTGCGGACCGAGTCCGACGTGGCAGTGCGCGTCGACCAGGCCTGGGATGACCCAGCCGCCGTCCCAGATGGTCCGGGCGTCTGCGATCGGTTCGGCGCGCAGAACACCGTCGGCGATCCACCACTGGACCGGTTCGCCGTCCGGTAGCCCGCGGCCCCGGACGTGCAGGGGGCTGTGCAGCGTCGCGCTTATCGCTGGCCCGGGAACTTCAGTTTGGACAGATCGAAGCCGGCCAGGCCGGGCGGCAATTCGTTGAGACCCTCGGGCATCTGGGACAGATCCGGGAAGCCCCCGGGCAGATCAGCCATCCCGCCCATCAGCGGGTTGCGCTTCGACGGTGTCGGACCCCGCCCCTTGCCCTTGCCCTTGCCCTTCTTGTTGTTCTTGGCCGAACGCTTCGTGGAACGACGCCCGAACGGCATGCCCATCGCACCGGCCATCTGCGACATCATCTTTCGCGCCTCGAAGAAGCGGTCGACGAGTTGGTTGACCTCGGAGACGGTCACGCCGGAGCCGTTGGCGATCCGCAACCGGCGGGAGGCGTTGATGATCTTCGGATCGGCCCGCTCCTCGGGGGTCATACCTCGGATGATCGCCTGCAACCGGTCCAGATGGCTGTCGTCGACCGCGGCGAGGGCGTCCTTCATCCCGGCCGCGCCGGGCAGCATGCCGAGCAGATTCCCGATCGGGCCCATCTTGCGGATCATCAGCATCTGCTCGAGGAAGTCCTCGAGGGTCAACTCCCCGGAGCCGATCTTGGCGGCGGCCTCTTCGGCCTTCTGGGCGTCGAAGACCTGCTCGGCCTGCTCGATGAGCGAGAGCACGTCGCCCATGCCCAGGATCCGGCTGGCCATCCGATCCGGATGGAAGACGTCGAAGTCCTCCAACTTCTCCCCGGTGGAGGCGAACAGAATCGGCACCCCGGTGATCTCCCGCACCGACAACGCCGCACCGCCGCGGGCGTCGCCGTCGAGTTTGGTCAGCACCACGCCGGTGAAGCCGACGCCCTGGCCGAATGCCTCCGCGGTGGCCACCGCGTCCTGGCCGATCATTGCGTCGAGCACGAACAGCGTCTCGTCGGGCTGGACCGCGTCCCGGATGGCCGCGGCCTGAGCCATCAGCACGTCATCGATACCGAGCCGGCCGGCGGTGTCGATGATGACGACGTCGAAATACTTGGCCCTGGCCTCGGCCAGGCCGGCCGCGGCGACCGCGACCGGGTCGCCAGGACCCCAGCCCTCGGTCTCCATGGACTCCGCGGACGTACCCGGGTGCGGGGCGAAGGTCGCCACTCCGGCGCGCTCTCCGACGATCTGAAGTTGGCTCACCGCGCCGGGACGTTGCAGGTCGCAGGCCACCAGCAGCGGGGTGTGGCCCTGCCCCTTGAGCCACTTGGCCAGCTTGCCCGCCAGCGTGGTCTTTCCGGCGCCCTGCAGACCGGCCAGCATGATGACCGTGGGCGGGGTCTTGGCGAACACCAACTGGCGGGTCTCGCCGCCGAGGATGCCGATGAGCTCCTCGTTGACGATCTTGACGACCTGCTGGGCCGGGTTCAGCGCGCCGGAAACCTCGGCTCCGCGGGCGCGCTCCTTGATCCGGCCGATGAACTCGCGCACCACCGGCAGCGAGACGTCGGCCTCCAGCAGCGCCAGCCGGATCTCCCGGGCGGTGGCGTCGATATCGGCGTCGGTGAGCCGACCTTTGCCACGCAACCCCGAGAGCGCACTGGTCAACCGGTCGGAGAGGGATTCAAACACGCCGCCAGCCTACCCAGCAGTGGTCAGCTGCCCGGGCTTGGCCGGTGGTGCCGGTAACGCGGCGTAGAGATCACGTTCCAGGGCGTCCCTCGCCGCCGCCGACTTGGGCGCCGAGATTGCGAACACATCGACCACCGTGGAGCCGAACGTGGTGATCTTGGCCCATTCGATGTCGACACCGGCGCGCTCGAATACCGAGGTCAGCACGGCCAGCAGACCAGCACGGTCTCCTGCGCGCACCTCCACCAGTTGCCGGTCGGACCCATCGGGCTCGTGCCAGAGCACCCGCGGTGGCGCCGGAGCCGCCCCCGGCACCGCGGTCTTGGGATCTCCCGCCCGTTCGGTGCCGTGCTGCGCGGACTCCCGATCGCGCTTCTGCAGCGCCGCGATGACATCGGACTCCCCGTCGAGGGCAAGGATGAACTGCTGGCGGATCAACTCCGCGGCCGGCGGGGATCCGAAGTGCGGCGACACCACGAAGGTGTTGATCGCCGATCCCCGACCGTCCTGCATCGCGCTGTTCACCGACGCCGAATGAACGCTGAGTGCGTTGAGTGCCAGCACCCCGGCCGCCTTGGAGAGCAGACCCCTGCGGTCGGGGGCGATCATCGTGACCGCATAGGTGTGGGGCGAGACACCGGCCGCCATCTCGACGTGGACGGCACCGTCCCGCGCCAGCGAAAGTTGTTCGGCGGGAACGGGTTCGGGCTGTGGCTCAGGCTCACCGGCCATCATGGTGCGGCAGCGGCGGACGAGGTCTCCGATCAGGGTGGCCTTCCAATCACCCCAGACCCCGGGCCCGGTGGCCAACGAGTCCGCCTCGGCCAGAACATGCAGGAGTTCGAGCAGCACCGAGTCACCGCCCACCGCGTCCACGACGGCACTGATGGTCTCGGGATCCTTCAGATCGCGGCGGGTGGCGACGACGGGCAGCAGCAGGTGATGGCGCACGATCGCCGACAGCAGCCGGACGTCGGAGGGCCACAATCCCAACCGCTCCCCCACCCGGGTTGCCAACTCGGCGCCGATGACACTGTGGTCACCGGCGCGACCCTTGCCGATGTCGTGCAACAGCGCGCCCAGCATCAGCAGGTCAGGCCGCGAAACCCGGGTGGTGAATGCGCTTGCCCGGGAGACGGTTTCGACCAGATGGCGATCGACGGTCCAGGTGTGTACCGGATCCCGCGGGGGCAGGTCGCGCACCACGCCCCACTCCGGGAACAGCCGGCCCCACAACCCGGTGCGGTCCAGGGCCTCGATGGTGGTCACCGTGGTCGGGCCGGCGGTCAGCAGGACCAGCAGATCCTCCAGGGAGTCCCGCGGCCAGGGCTGGCGCAGTTCGGGTGCGCTGTCGGCCAGCCGGCCCAGGGTCGAGGCTGCGATCGGGATGCCGGTGGTCGCTGAGGCGGCCGCGACGCGCAAGGTGAGACCCGGATCCCGCTGCGGTCTGGCGTCCCGGGCCAGCACGACCTCTCCGGCGTATTCGACGACGCCCTCGTCAAGCGGGCGACGCACCGGCCGGCGCAGGACGGACAGTCCGCGGCGGGGTAGCGCGTTGGCGGCGGTCCGGATGCCCGCGTCGACGTAGTAGCTGACCGTCCGGGCCGCGTCGGACAGCGCGCGGGCCAGGTCGAACCGGTCGCCGATCCGCAGTGCGGCAC
>JAHBAP020000026.1 GCA_018500005.2 Mycobacterium sp.
AGATGTGTATAAGAAACAGGTTGAGGTGGTTGTCGTCGTGAATGTCGGCTCCACCCGGGGGCGGTGATCTCGTCTGCTTGTGGGGGCGGCGTGTCGTCATCAATGTTGGCCCCACTGGTGGTTGCGATCTTCGTGTCGGTGTCGGTGTTGGTGATGCGGAGGTCGGGTTATGGCGAGGTCGCGGGTGGAAGTGTTCGAGGTGATTCGGCGGGATCAACGGTTGGAGGGGTTGTCGATTCGGGAGCTGGCCGTTCGCCACCGTGTGCATCGCCGCACGGTGCGACAGGCGTTGGCATCAGCCCTTCCCCCACCGCGTAAGCAGTATCGGCCGCGGAGCCGGCCGGCGATCGGCCCGTATGCGGCGATCATCGACGGGTGGCTGTTGGCGGATCGGTCGGCTCCGAGGAAGCAGCGTCATACTGCCCGCCGGATCTGGCAGCGCTTGGTCGCCGAGCATGGCGCGTCGTGCTCGGAGGTGACGGTGTCGCGCTATGTCGCCCGTCGCAGAGAAGAGTTGCAGCTGAACGCGGTTGAGGTTGCGGTGCCTCAGAACTATGAGGCGGGGGCCGAGGCCGAGGTCGATTTCGGGGAGTTCTGGGCGCGTATCGGCGGGGTGTTGGTGAAGTGCTGGATGTTCGTGATGCGGCTGTCGTGTTCGGGGAGGGCGTTTCACGTCGGGTTCACCACCCAGGCTCAGGAGGCGTTCCTGGAGGGCCATGTGTTGGCGTTTGCCTATTTTGGGGGTGTTCCGGGTCGGATCCGGTATGACAATCTCAAACCGGCGGTGGTCAAAGTGCTCAAGGGCCGTAGCCGTGAGGAGTCGGATCGCTTTGTGGCCCTGCGTAGTTGGTACGGATTCGATAGCTTCTTTTGCCGTCCGGGCAGGGACGGTGCTCATGAGAAGGGCGGGGTCGAAGGGGAGATCGGCCGGTTCCGCCGCCGCCATCTGGTGCCCGTGCCCGCGGTGGCCTCGCTCACGGAGCT
Organism: Mycobacterium sp.; assembly: GCA_018500005.2. GTDB lineage: Bacteria > Actinomycetota > Actinomycetes > Mycobacteriales > Mycobacteriaceae > Mycobacterium. The sequence goes on from JAHBAP020000026.1 coordinate 985, forward strand.
GAACCGTTTGATTGCTGCAGCCGATGTGCTCGATGACGCCCGGGTGATCACCGGCCGAGCCCACACGATCGGCGAGGGGTTCGCCGCGGAGGCCCCGATGCTGCAGCCTCTGCCCGCTGAGGCGTTCGACCCTGCACTGACGCTGCGTCCGCGGGTGGATCAGCGGGCGCGGGTCACGGTACGCCAGTGCTACTACTCGGTGCCCGCCCGGTATGCGGGGCGGCGACTGATCGTGCGGTTGAGCGCGACCGGCGTCGTGGTCTACGACGGCCCGCGGCTGGTCGCCGCCCACGAACGTGCGGTCGGTCGGCATGTCGAGGTCTTGGCGTTGGATCACTATCTGGAGGTGTTACGGGCCAAGCCCGGTGCGCTTGCAGGGGCGACCGCGTTGGCCCAGGCCAAAACGGCCGGGGTGTTCACCACGGTGCACCAACGCTATTGGGATGCCTGCCGTAAGGCTCGTGGTGACGCGACGGGAACGCGGGCGCTGATCGAAGTCCTGCTGGCCCACCGGAGCCTGCCCGCGCAGGCGTTGCAGACCGCCATGGCCACCGCGGTCGCCACCGGAATGCTGGATCCGCACGTGGTGATCATCGAAGCTCGTCGCCAGGGAGGCGGGCAGCCAGGGGCCCCGGCGCCGATCGGGGCGTGGGCGCGGTATGACCGCCCGGCCCCCACACTGGCCGGCTATGACGCTCTGTTGACCGGAAGTGAGGGATAACCCTGATGAGCACCCGTAGTGATGAAGCCGCACTGGCCTCGATCGGGGCGGCCGCCAAGGAACTGCGGCTGCCGACCCTGCGCACCGAGGCGGCCCGGATGGCTGAGATCGCCACCCGGGAACACCAGTCCTATCTGGTGTTCCTCTCCGAACTGCTGGCCGCCGAGGTTGATGACCGTGCCGAGCGGCGTCGCACCCGCCGCATCGCCGATGCGAAATTTCCGCGGGTTAAACGGCTCTCAGAGTTCAACGTCGACGCGGTCAAGACCATCGAGGCCGCCCAGTTGTCCACTTTGGCCGCTGGCCACTACATGAGTGCCGGGGAACCGGTGGTGCTGCTCGGTGACAGCGGCACCGGGAAAACCCATCTGCTCATCGGACTTGGGCTGGCAGCTTGCGAGCAGGGCCGCAGGGTCCGCTACACCACGTGCGCCCAGCTGGTCAACGAACTCGTCGAGGCCGCCGACGAGCGCGTCCTGTCTCGGGTCGTTGCCCGTTATGCGCGCCTGGATCTGCTCTTGCTCGACGAAGTGGGATACGTCCAAATCGACTCTCGCGGAGCCGAATTGCTGTTCCAGATCATCACCGAGCGTGAGGAAAGAGCCAGCATTTGCCTGGCCAGCAATTTGCCCTTCAGCAAAGCGCACATGTTCAGACGAACTTGTGTGATTCGCGGTCGGAGTTCGGAAGTCGGGTGTCGTCGATGCGGTCGGCGAGGTAGATCATGGTGGCCTCC
>JAHBAP020000467.1 GCA_018500005.2 Mycobacterium sp.
AGATGTGTATAAGAGACAGACTGCACGTGACCCAGCGCGTCGCGGTGGACGTTACGCTGCGCACCCCCGACGGCCTGCAACTCGGCGACCCGGTGCGGCTTGCGGTGCATTCCAACGCCTACGGCAAGGTGTTGTTTGCGATCACACTGGCCGGCGGAGCGGTGCTGGCACTACTGGTCGGGCGTCGTCTGTACCACCGCTTCCGCGGCCAGCCCGACCGAGCAGACCTCGACCGTCCCCGCCCGCCGCGGCCGCGTCAATCCCGGGGAGCGGACCGATGAGCCAGAGGGACACCGGTACCCGGCCGGAGCGGGAAGAACTCTCCGACGCTGCGGTGGTTTCGCGGTCCTGGGGAATGGCGCTGGCCACCCTGGTCAGTCGGATCACCGGATTCGTCCGGATCGTCCTGCTCGCCGCCATTCTCGGAGCGGCGCTGTCCAGTGCGTTCACGGTGGCCAATCAGCTGCCCAACATGATCGCGGCGCTGGTGCTGGAGGCCACCTTCACCGCCATTTTCGTCCCTGTCCTGGCCCGGGCCGAGCGCGACGATCCCGACGGCGGCGAGGCCTTCGTGCGACGGCTGGTCACGCTGGCGACCACCCTCCTACTGGTGGCCACCGTGCTGTCGGTCGCGGCCGGCCCTTTGCTTGTTCGGCTCATGCTGGGCGGCGACCCGAAGGTGAACCAGCCGCTGACGACGGCTTTCGCCTATCTGCTTCTGCCGCAGGTGATCTTCTACGGCCTGACCTCGGTGTTCATGGCGATCCTGAACAACCGCAACGTTTTCGGCCCCCCAGCTTGGGCTCCGGTGGTGAACAACGTCGTAGCCATTGCGGCACTCGGGTTGTATGTCGTTGTCCCCGGCGAGCTTTCGCTCGATCCGGTTCGGATGGGCAACACCAAGCTGTTGGTGCTCGGTATCGGGACCACGCTCGGTGTGGTGGCCCAGGCCGCCGTGCTGCTGATCGCCATCCGCCGGGAGCGGGTCAGTCTGCGCCCACTGTGGGGAATCGACGAGCGGCTCAAGCGGTTCGGGACGATGGCGTTCGCGATGGTGCTTTACGTGTTGATCAGCCAGGTGGGTCTGGTGGTCGGAAACCAGATCGCCAGTGGCGCCGCGGCTTCGGGCCCGGCCATCTACAACTACACCTGGCTGGTGCTGCAACTGCCGTTCGGGATGATCGGCGTCACGATCCTGACGGTGGTGATGCCGCGGCTGAGCCGCAACGCAGCAGCCAACGACAACCCGGCGGTGCTGGCCGACCTGTCGCTGGCTACCCGGTTGACCATGGTGACGCTGATCCCGGTTGTGGCGTTCATGACGGTCGCAGGACCGGCGATCGGCACCGCGCTGTTCGCCTACGGAAAGTTCGGCGAGGTTGACGCCAACTACCTCGGAATGGCGATCGCCCTGTCGTCGTTCACCCTGATCCCCTACGGGCTGGTGCTGCTGCAACTGCGGGTGTTCTACGCCCGCGACGATCCATGGACACCGATTCTGATGATCGTGGCGATCACCGCCGTGAAGATCGCGGCCTCGATCGTGGCACCCCACCTCACTGACGATCCGGAACTGGTGGCCGGATACCTCGGCGCCGCAAACGGACTCGGCTTCGTCGCCGGCGCCCTGCTCGGTCATCGCCTGCTGCGCAGATCGCTGCGGCCGCCCGGCGGGCGACTGCTGGACGCGGCGGTGACCCGGACCATTCTGGTCACCACGGCGGCATCGGTCCTGGCCGCGCTCGCCGCGGCCGGCGTCGATCACGGGCTGGGACTGCAGCAGACCCTGACGGTGCGCGGCGGCGGCGCGGGTTCGATGCTGCGCCTGGCCATCCTGGCCGCAGTCGGCCTACCCATCCTGGCCGCCGTGATGCTGGCCGCCCGGGTTCCCGATGCGGTGTCGGGCTTTGCCGCCGTCCGTCGTCGGTTCCGGCGCCGCGCAGCCGTCGTCGGGGCCGATCCGGCCCCGCCACACGACTCTCACCTGCCCCATAAGCAACGCCCGGTCACGTACCCTGATCCCACGGCACGCCGTGCGACATCGGGTGCCGTTGCCCCAGCCCACACCGGGAAAGGACCGGAGCTGAGCGATCAACCCCCGGCCGTGCCTGCCGGCCCGCCCGGCGACGCGACGCAGAAGATTCCCCGGCAGTCCGCCGACGACTTCCAGCCCGACGTTGCGGGCCGGCCTTCGTCGGATCCCCGGCCGCTGTCCGGCGCGCGCGGGGCGTTACCGCTGTCCCCCGGTGCGACGGTCGCCAACGGGCGCTACCGGTTGCTGGTTTTCCACGGCGGCCCGGCGGGATTGCAGTTCTGGCAGGCGTTGGACACCGCACTGGACCGGCAGGTGGCGCTGACGTTCATCGATCCCGAACGCCGGATGTCGGCCGAGCAGCTCGACGTGATCCTGACCCGCACCCAGCAACTCAGCCGGGTTCAAAGCCCCGGACTTGCTCACATCCTCGACGTCACGCCGATCGACGACGGCGGCGGACTCGTTGTGTGCGAATGGATTCGGGGCGGATCGCTCCTGTCTCTTATACACATC
>JAHBAP020000265.1 GCA_018500005.2 Mycobacterium sp.
CCCCAACAACACCCGGCATCGGATAACCACCAGCCAACGCCCGCAGACCCGCCACGGCCTGTTTGCCATCACGCGCGGTGACGGTGGCGAACTGGTTGTAGCGGGCACGGTGATGATTGAGGGTGTGCGCCACGTCGGCCAAGCCGACCCCGGAGTTCCCCTCGTCGTCCATCCAGTCAGCCAGTCGCTGCGCGGTCGCGGCGATCCGCGCCGGGTTGCGCCCGCTCACCACCAGAGTGGTGATCCCGGCGGGAGGCTCGGCGGTCTCGGCGATCTCTGCCGGCGGGGCCTGTTCGATGATGACGTGGGCATTGGTTCCGCTGACGCCGAACGACGACACCGCGGCTCGGCGCGGCCGGCCCTGGTCGGGCCAGTCCATGGGTTCTGCGGCGATGACGAACTTCGAGGCGCCCGGTCCGGCTTGCGGGGTGAGCTTGGTGAAATGCAGTTGAGCCGGGATGTGTCCGTGTTCGACGCTCAGCACGGTCTTGATGAAACCGGTGACTCCGGCCGCGGATTCCAGATGGCCGAGGTTGGTTTTCACGGCGCCCACCACCAGTGGCGCGGCGCCGTTGCGGTCGCCGTAGACCTCGGCCAGGGCGTCGAGTTCGATGGGGTCGCCCAGGGCGGTGCCGGTGCCGTGGGCTTCGACGTAGTCCACCTCGGAAGGCGTCAGCCGGGCGGCGTCCAGTGCCTGACGCATCAGCGACTGCTGGGCGGGCCCGTTGGGGACGGTCAGACCACTGCTGGCACCGTCGGAGTTGACCGCCGACCCCCGGACAACCGCGAGCACGCGGTCGCCGTCGCGTTGCGCGTCCTCGAGGCGCTTTAGTACCACGACTCCGCAGCCCTCGCCGCGCACGTAGCCGTCGGCGCCGACGTCGAAGGTCTTGCATTTGCCTTCCGGGGAGAGCATCCCGAACCGCGAGCAGGCGATGCTGTTCTCCGGGCTCAGTAGCAGGTTGACCCCGGCTGCCAGGGCGGTGTCGCTCTCCCGCCGGCGCAGGCTTTCGCAGGCGAGGTGGATGGAGACCAGCGACGAGGAGCAGGCGGTGTCCAACACCACCGCCGGGCCGCGGACGCCCAGGAAGTACGACAGTCGGCCGGCCGCGAAGTTGGGGGCGTTGCCGAATGCGACGTAGGCATCGAGTTCGGCATAGCTGAGCTTGCCGGCCGCGGCCCGGTAGTAGTCGTTGGCCGTCACACCGACGAAGACGCCGGTCTGGCTGCCTCGGATCGACTGCGGGTTGATCCCGGCGTTTTCCAATGCCTCCCAGGCGACTTCGAGCAGCAGCCGCTGCTGCGGGTCGATCCCGGCCGCCTCGCGGGGCGCGATGTTGAAGAACTCGGCGTCGAATTCGTCGGGCTGCCAGGAGGTCAGGAATCCACCCTCCCGGTTGCAGATGGTGCCCGGGACGGTGTAGTCGTCGGAGTACAGAGCGTCGGCATCCCAGCGGTCGGCCGGCACCCGGATGACACCGTCGCCCCGCTCCTCCAGAAGCGTCCACAACTCGTCGGGACCGTTCACCCCGCCCGGCAGCCGGCAGCCGATGCCGACCACGGCGATCGGCTCGGTCGAGGCCTTCTCGGCGATCGCCAGGCGTGCTGTCAGATCATCGATCTTCCGCAGCGCGTCGGTGATGATCGCTCTGCGGTCGGGCGACGGGGAAGTCATTGGGGTTACCTGAGTCTTTCCGATAGTTGCCGCAGCAGTTCGTCTTCGGCGAGGTCACCGTAGTCGTCGGCATCGTCGGTTTCGAGTTCCCCGGCCGTCTCGGGAAGTCGTACGGTCAGGTATCCGACGAGTTCCTCGACGGTCGGATAGTCGAACATCACCGAAGCCGGCAGATCCTCACCCAGGGAGTCGCTGAGCGCGCGGCGAAGCGCCACGCTCATCAGGGAGGTCATACCGGACTGGAAGAAGCCGACGGAGTGATCCAGCGCCTGCGCGGAGGGCTTGCCCATTGCCTTGGCCAACTGCTCGCACACGTGCTCGGTCAGCAGTTCCCGGCGGCGGGACGGCTCACACTGGCTCAGCGCGATGCGGAACGGCGTTGTCGGGCCGGATTGGTCTTCGGTTTTCGTTTCAGTCACCAACTCGTCGATGATGCGCAGCGGGGCGCGGGTTGCCCGGTAGGCGCCTGCAAGCCGGTTCCAATCCGCGGAGACGATAGCGCAGCAGACCGGGCCACGAGGGACGGTGAGCACCGAAAGTGCCCGGATCGCAACCTCGTCGGCCATCGGTAGCAGACCGGTCGCCTCGGTCACCTGGCGTTCGGAGCCGGACTGGGTGTCGGCCAGCGACTTCCACCAACCCCAGTCGACGGCGGTTGCCGGGAGTCCGGCGGCCCGGCGTGCATAGGCCAGCGTGTCGAGGTAGGTGGTCGTGGCGGTGTAGTGGGCGAGCCAGCGCGATCCGATCAGCCCCGATACCGAAGTGAACAGCACGAACTGCTGGACGGGATGCTGCAGCGACAGGGTGTGCAGCAGCCAGGCCGCATCGAGTTTCGGACCGAACATCGCGGCGACGTCATCATCGGTCATCTCCTGCAGGGTCGTCATCCCGCCGCCGAAGGCGGCCAGGTAGATGCCGGCCAGCGGCGGCAGATCGGCTCCGAACCGATCGAACACCGCACCCAGCGAGGCCGGGTCGGAGGCGTCGGCGGCGACGGTCAGCAGCCGGATTCCCCGCTGCGACAGGCTTTCTGCCAAGGCATCGAGCCGTGATCCCGGGTTGCGGGAGATCGCGACGATGGTGGAGGCGCCCTGGTCTGCCAGGTAGCCGATCAGATGGGGGCCGATGTTGCCGGTGGCGCCGACGACGAGGTGGCTTCCCTCGGGATCGAGGCGAACCGGTGTCGGCGGTGTGGTGGTGCGCCGAAGGCGGGCGACCCTGCGCACACCGGCGCGGTAGAGCACCTGGTCCTCGTCGTCAGCGCCGCGGGCCTCATCCAGAACCCAGCCGGCAGCCAGTTGGGCGGGTACCGATTCGTCGACGTCGATGACCCGGCCCCAGACCTCGGGGTGTTCCAGCGCCAGGGTGCGACCCAGTCCCCACAGCACGGCGTGTGCGGGGTTGGCACGGTCGCCCACCTCGATGGGCTGGGCGTTGCGGGTGAGCATGGTCAGGTTCGGTGGCAGCGGACGTCGGGCCATGGCGGCAATCAGTTTTCGAGCCGCGTTGAAGATTCGCACGGCCGCTTGCGGATCGAGGTCGACAGTTGCCTCGGGCGCGTAGAGGACGTGGGTGGCGGCGGCGAGTTCGGCGATGACCGCTTCGGGGTCTTCGGCAAGTTCGGTCGGGTCGACGGTGATGACGGCGTCTTCGGCGCCCAGGCGGCGGCCCATCTCCGCCCCGACGGCGCGGTCGGCGATCACCAGCCAGGTCTGGTCGGCCTCGCCAGGGATGCCGTCGGCCGGTGGGAGTTCGGGCCAGTGCAGTTCGCAGACCCAGTCGGCGGGGACGACGGACGGGCCGGAAGGTTTGGCGGACTTGTCGATTCGGCCGGCATGTTGTGGTCGGATCGGCTTCCAGTGGTGGGTGTGGTGCCAGGGGGTGGTGGGCAGCACGATATGCGGCTCGGCGCCATGCGGAGTGCTCGGCGGCGCAGTGGTGTGAGTCGCATTCAGACTGGCATGGAAACTCACCGTGTCATCGGCATCACGAACCAGCGTGCCCACCGCATGATGATGCACATCGGCCAAGGTGTCATCGATGGCATGGGTCAGAATCGGATTCGGACTGACCTCCACGAACAATCCATACTCCGCCGCCGCAGCACTGACCGCCTGCGCAAAACGCACCGGCCGACGCACATTGGCCGCCCAGTACTCCGCATCCAACCCCGCAACACCGTCGACCACCGTGGAAAACATCGGAATCCCCGGCACACCGGGACGCACGCCGGCCAACTCCGCCCGCAGATCCCCCAACACCGGCTCCATCAACGCCGTATGCGACGCGACCTCCATATTCACCCGCCGCGCAAAACGATTCGCCACACCCGACGCAGCGATCAACGCCTCCACCCGCTCCGGCGGACCCGCCACCACCGTCTGCGACGGCGACAAATACCCCGCCACCTCCACACCCGGATAGTCCACGATCAACGCCTCGGCGGACACCGCATCAGCACCCAACAACGCCACCGCACCCTGCCCGGCCAACCGCCCCATCAACCGCGACCGGACCGCGATCACCTTCAACCCGTCGGCCACGCCCAGCGCCCCAGCCGCCACCGCCGCGGTGACCTCGCCCATCGAATGGCCGATCACCGCCGGTCTCCTATACACATCG
>JAHBAP020000162.1 GCA_018500005.2 Mycobacterium sp.
CGCCTGGGGTACCAGTTGGCGAATGAAGGCTCGTGACCGCACTGCGATCGCGCCGACCTCGCGAAGACGCTCCATTGCGCGCCTCACGCTCTCCACGCAGCAACCGACGGCTTCGGCGATCGTCTCGCTGTGCCAGCACACCGCGCCCGTCTCGCGGTGTCGCGCCCCGTGCATGAGCACCCACACGCGGATCGCCGTCGGTGCCGCGTGTTTCGCACGCAGGGCGCGAAGCTCGCCTAGACACACCAGCGGGTCGGCTAAGCCCGCGCCGGGCCCGTCGACAAGTGGGCACGGATGTAGGCGAATGCCCGCGGCAGAGCGCTCAGCTAGCGCGGCCTGTTCAAGTTCGGCAATGCCCGATCGAATGGCGCGCACTCCGAGACCGACCGCCGCGCCGAGCTGGCCGAGGGTGGCGCGGATCAGCCCATCTTCGCACTGGTAAGACGCGGCCGCGATTCCGGCCGCAAGTGCGCCTGCGGACAGATCGCGGCGCACCCACCCAAGGGGCACGCGCGCCCAACGGTTGCGCTGGTTGGCGTTCGGCTCTATAGGTTCTAAATCTGATTCCAAGGCTGTTACCGAGCTTTGGGGTTCTGCGTCCCGAGCACTTCGAATGCTCGGGACGCGTCGTTTTGGCTACCTTCGCGCGCGCGCGTCGCGCGCACGTTCCGCGCACCCGCGTGCGACCCGTCTATTCATCGGACTCAATCGCCGCGACGAATGCGGCGCCGAATTTCAGCGCGATCGCAGACGCGACGGACACCAGTTCCGGCGCATCCTTCCACACGATCACGGGGCACATTCTGGACACGAGCGCGGACACGCGATGCCTGCTCGGCGTGTCCGACACTAGAGCCTCAAAATCCCACCATTGCGGAAGTCGGATAGCGAGCGGTGTACGCTCTTCCAGGTGCGCCAGAATTTCGGCGGCGGCCGGCAGGGCATTGGCGGCGGGGATCGTGCGCTGTCGGTCTGGTAGTGCGGCGCCCATGATCGCAGCGACGGCAAGAGGACCACAGAGACACGCCGCAAGTTGGATCGCATCGGGTCGCATCGCTTCGGGCAACGCGGACAAGTCGTCTGCGTATGTGTTGACCAGCGCTCCGAGCAACTCTAGATCCATCGACATGACCGAAAGCAGTACCACAGCCGTTGAACCAACCGCAACGATCCGCGTGTACGGTCCCCAGCAAGGAAACGGCAAGCGCGGGCCGATGATTTCGATTCAGCCGGTGGACATCTCCGACGAAGACCTAGAGGAGACGACCAAGAGCTTCGGCGGCGGCATTTTCTCGGCGTACTACTTTGATGGTGCACTAGGAAACCTGCGTCATCGCTGGACAATCCAACCGCAGATTGCCGCGGCGCCTGCGTCGCCACCCGCGCCTTCCTCGGACGTGCTCGGCCTGTTCTTGCGAGCGACGGAACAATCCCAGCAGGTGATAAAGGCCGAGCTGGACGCCGCAAAGTCGGATGCGCGTGCGGCGCGTGAGGCGTACGTCGCGCGCGAAGATCGCTTGTTCGCGATCCTCGCAGAGAAACAACGCGAAGCGGACGCGCGCTTGGACGCGCGCATTCAGCAGATCGAATCGCTGCTACAGAAAAACCACGATCTGGTTTTGGCGCACTCAAGGTTAGAGCACCAAGTTCAGCTTGAGCGCGTCGAGGCCGCGGCCGCCGATGCGCTGCGCCAGGCTGAATCGACGCCACTAGACACCGCGAAGTTGAGGGAACTGGTGGGCATCGTCAAGGAGGTGATGCCGACGTCTTCGTCGAAGACGCCGCCCGCGCCGGCGAAGTTCGACGCATGACGCTTCCGGCGGTCGTCGCAGATCTTTTGCAGCGAGAGCCTGTGCGCACGTGGACTTGCACCGCTCGCACGCAGGAGGACGCGATCCGTCTGGCATCCGAGCAGGCTGTGTCTGGCGCCAACACGCAGACCGTGCGCGCGCTCGCCATCGATCTTTCGCGCTCGGTGAAGTCCGTTGACCTGTTCCCCGCACGCGCGGCCGCGTGGGTGCGCGAGAAGATGCTTTATCGCCGAGAGCACGGCGAAGTGTTCCAGGGACCGATCGCGACGCTTCGGGCCGGCGGGGGAGACTGCGACGACTTGGCGATCCTGTTCGCATCATTGTGCCTGTCCTTACAGGTGGACGCACTACCGGCGGCCGTCTGGTATCCTGGCGGGGGTTGGTGCCACATGATCGGCTTTTCGGGGCATCGGCTTTACGAGCTGTCTCGGGAGCAGTGGTACAGCGGAGCGCCCGATCGCGGGCCGAAACAGTTGCCTGCCGGCGCCTACGTTGTGGCCTGGGATCCGCGCAAAAGCGGTGTGGTCGAGCTGGTACAGCGGTGCCGTACACACGTGGGGGGGTGCAAATGTGGCAACTAGTGCTAGGGGCCGTGATCGGTGCGGCGTGGGCGGGGTCCGAGCCTCGCCAGTGTCCGCAATGCGGTGGTCCGCTTGAGCCCGTCAAGGAAGTGTCCGACCAGTTCATTGCACAATGGGGTGAGCAGATCGCCGCGAACGCGCGTGCTGCCATCGCGCGCGGCACGTCGCTCTATGTCCGAAAGCAAGCGGGCGCGCTGGCGCTGCTGGTGCAGAACGCATCCGGCGAGCTGTTCACGGTCGAAAAGATCGATGCGTCATAGGACATTGCGCGGCGACACTCCCGGTTTCGTCGCTTGCGGGCGCGCACGCATCGCGCTCGAGGTAACCGCGGTGCTGTACTCCACGCAGCGCGATGGTCGGTGGGGATCGTGGCGCCATGCGTTCGAAGGCCGCGCGCTGCTGTTGGAGTCCGCTTCGGACGGGGCTGAAAGGCACCCGATCGTGCGATCTCCCGTGCACTGCATTGGTTTCCTGTTGTCGTTCGAGACCGACGACGGAAACTTGTACGCGACTGGCGGTTACGTACTCGACTCAAAGGGCAGGCTCGCGCTTGCGTGGTCGCATGACGCACGGTATAGCCTCAGAACAAGTGCGGTCATCCGCGGCGGCTTCATTCACGGTTGAGGAGCATGAGCGACAAGAAAGTGACCATGACAAACCCCGATGCGAAGTCGGAGTTGCAGCGGATGAAGACGTCTCTCCAGCGCGCGCGCCAGGAGAAATTCACCCTGAGCGCCGAAACGCTGGTGGGTATCGTCGTCGTGGGGGGCATCCTCCAGCTCGTGCTTGTGCGGGCGCGCGAGGCGATCCGCGCGCGCTTCGGATGGTCCGATCGAACGATGGCCTTCGTTCAGATTGGGGCCGCGGTCGCGATCGCGGGCGGATGTTACATGTACTCGCAGAAGCCGGGCGCGAAGGCGTACCGATCCGAACTCATCATCGGCGGGGTTCTGGTCGCCACGCCGCTGCTGGCCGACGCCGCAACTATGCTGATTCCGGCCCTTGGCGGCTCGCAGGCTGCTTTGCCTCCGGCGGCCTCTGAAACACCGGCCGGGGAGTCCTCCGGCGCATACGCGGGCTGGGTTGAGCAACGGCTTGTCTCACAGCGTCGCGACACGGCCGGGCTGGTCGATCTGGACTCCATGCGATCGGACACTCACGGTCTCACGAATGTCAACATGGGCCAGCGGCCCCCGCAACGTAGAGTGGCATAATGGCTGAAGGTGCACGCGTCACAACATGGGCCGACCACGTCGCCGCACAGGCGCAACTGAACAAGAAGCTGCGCAAGGTCTACTCGGGTCCGTATTACGGATCGTGTGACCTCGGCGTGCTGGCGACGGCGAACAACAACCAGCCGCCTGCGGAGATCAACCTGTTCGCGAACCGCGCCGGTAACGGCGGTTCGTTGTCAACGCTCGGCATCGCAAACCCGACAGCGAGCGACACGAACGTTCCCGCCAACGGGCAGATGGACGCGTCCACCACGTTCGTCATGACTGGCATTGGGGCCTTCATCGAGCCGGTGTGTGCGTACGACCCCGAAGAGGGGTCGACGCCGAACCCGATGGGGACGTTGAACCCATCGGTGATGGCCGCGCTATTGCGCGGCTATCGGATCGTTACACGGTTCGACGACAACTCCTCTCAAACCTGGGGGCCCCTCGACATCTATAGCGCGGGGGATGCCGGGCCGCGGTTCGACGTCGCCAGTCAGACAACGAACAACGGAATCTTCACCGCGGTGAGCGTGCGCGGAGTGACGCGCACTTGGTCTCTGGATGAAGCGCCCGTGTTCCCGCCGACGTCGAACTTCAACCATCTCCTGATGTGGGGCGGCGATCCTGC
>JAHBAP020000006.1 GCA_018500005.2 Mycobacterium sp.
CGCCCACAGCGCAGGGGAGTCGCCCGTGGCAGCACCCCCGGCGCCCCGGCCGACTCCCCTGCGCTGTGGGCGTTGCTGGGTTGGGCCCGCCGGGACTCCGGCCGTACCGGCGTGCGCCTGGCCGCCGCGCAAACCACGCTTCCGGCCGGTAGCACCACCACGCTGGTGACCACCCCCACCAACCTGCCCTCCCAGGAGAAGGGCTGGGTGACCGGCCAGCGCAACACCGCCATCCCCGGCGCGGGCTGGACCCAGGTCAACAACACCCGGTGGGCCGACGTCTACGGCACCGACCTGGGCATCATGTGGTTCAACGGGGAGAACGGCAAGACTCAGTTGGCCTTCGGCGACACCTTCTCCGGGCCGAACATGACCGGCAACTGGCGTTCCAACATCCTGCTCCTCAGCGATGACACCAACCTGACCGACGGCCTGTCCCTGATCGACACCGGCACCGCCTTCCAGTTCATCCCGGCGGCCCGCAATCAGGTGTTCTTCATCGGCTCGGAGGTCACCAACATCCCGACCTCCGCGTTGTACGCGAACGGCGAGAACTACGTGAACTACATGTCGGTGAAGTCCTGGGACTCCCCCGGCCGCTGGACCACCAACTACTCGGCGATCTCCCAGTACGACGTGGATACCGACAAGTGGGTACTGCAGAAGAACACCATCCGCTCGGCGGGCTGGTTCCGCGCGTCGAAGATGTACAACGCCGGCGACCAGAACTTCCAGCAGATGGCCTACGTCCTGGAACCGGAATCCAAGGTCGCCGAGGGTGAGACCCGCTATGTCTACGCCTTCGGAACCCCGGCGGGCCGGCAGGGTTCGGCCTACCTGTCCCGGGTTCCGGAGGGTGCCGTGACCGACCTGTCGCAGTACGAGTACTGGGACGGCAGCAGTTGGGTCAACCGGCAGGCCAAGGCCGCCCCGGTCATCGGGGACTCGACCCGATCGACTGGAATCTTCGGCTGGGCCAAGGACATCGCCAACAACCCGAAGTTCTTCGGCGGCTGGTTCGCCGGCTTCACCGGCGCGAAGACCGGCGGCAACGTCAGCGAGATGAGCGTGCAGTACAACGAGTACCTCGACAAGTACGTGGTGCTCTACGGCAACGGCGCCAACAACGTCATCCTTCGGACCGCCGACTCCCCCGAGGGACCCTGGTCGGACCCGATCACCCTGGCCACCTCGATCAAGTACCCGGGCCTGTACGCACCGATGATCCACCCGCTGTCGGGCACCGGTGAACTCGTCGACTCCAATGGCGACCCGGACGTCACCAACCTGTACTGGAATATGTCGATCTGGAGCAACTACAACGTGGTGCTGATGCAGACCGACCTCAGCCCGCTCGCCGTCACCCCGGCGTGAGCATCCGCACCGGCGGGGTAGGGGTAGCACCGGGCATCGGGGCGGCACTCACCTTCGCGGCACCGGCCTGGGCCGACGACGACGGCGCGGCCCGCCAGACACCCAAGCCGGCCGCTGCCGTCGCGCAGGCTCGGGCCACCGCACAGGCTGTCTCGCAGCCCCGGATCAGCCCGTTTCGGCAGAGCCGCACCGCGGTGCGCAGCGGCAAAACCGGGGCCACCGAACTCAGCGGCATCACCTACGCGGGCGGCAGCACCTACTACTCCGTGGGCGACAACGGTGCCGATCAGATCTGGCGGATCGACGCTGCACAGAACACCAGGACTGGGCGGATCCGCTCGGCGCGGGTGACCGGCGGCGTCACCGCCCCGGATCTCGGCCGCGACTCCGAGGGCATCGCCCTGACTCCCGGCGGCCAAAGCGTCTGGGTCGCCGACGAGACCGCCTCCACGATCACCGAATTCAGCCTCAGCAGCGGAGCGAAGGTCGGCACCGTGCCGGTGCCGTCGATCTACCGGCCGGCCAACGTGCAGAACAACATGGGCCTGGAATCGCTGGCCTACGGGGCGGCGAAACTATGGACCGCCAACGAGGAGGCGTTGAAGCCCGACGGCGCGCTGTCGACCACATCCGCCGGAAGTTGGGTGCGCGTCCAGGAGTTCGACGGCCCGGACCTGACGGCCGGCAGGCAGTTCGGCTACCTCACCGACCCCATCACCCGGATGTCGCCGCTGGTGTCCGAGGAACGCAGCGGTCTGGTGGATCTGGTGGCGCTGCCCGACGGCCAGCTTCTGGCCCTGGAAAGGGAACTGGGCGGATGGCTGCCCCGCTTCCGTAGTCGCCTCTACCTGCTGGACTTCACCGAAGCAACCGACGTATCCGGTCTGGCGAGCCTGAGTGACGGTGGTTTCACTCCGGTGTCCAAGACCCTGCTGTGGCAGCAGTTCTACCGGCTCGACAACTTCGAGGGCATCACCCTGGGCCCACAGCTGGACCCCACCTCCTACAGCCTCGTGCTGATCTCCGACGACGGCGGCGGGGTGCTATTCCAGCAGCAGGCTTCGTTGGCACTGGTTCTCAAGGGCGTGGCGAGTTCCGCCTAGATGGGGCTCTGACACTTCTTCAACGATTTGCCTGATTTCGCGCGCTGAGACCGCATGAGGCGGATGATGAGGGGCGGAGTCAGCCCTGCATTGACTTGGATTGTCTCGGAACGCCCTGGATCGCACGCGGTCGCGGTGATCCATCTTGACCCGCTACCGCGGCGCCGGCGCCGGACCCCTACCGGCCGCCGGCGCCGCGAGTAGCCACATTCAGCACTCGGCCGTCAGCAATCCGCGAGCACCCGGGCCAGCGCGTCGCGCTCGGCGGGTGTCACCCAGAGGTCGTATGCGGCCTTGATATCGACGATGCGGGTCGCATAGGTGCACCGGTATGCGGTGTTGGGCGGCAGCCACGTTGCGGCGTCCCCGTCACCCTTCTGCTGGTTCACCGAGCCCAGGGTGGTCTGCAACTCGAGTGGGTCGTTCGCAAAGTTGCGCCGGGTGACCTCGTCCCATTCCTGGGCACCCGTCTGCCAGGCATCGGACAGCGCGACGACGTGGTCGATCTGAACCTCTGCCGAACTGCCCGGGCCGCGGAGGAACTCGACGGTCGTTCCGGTGTAGGGGTCGTTGAGGATTCCGCTTAGGACCGCGCAACCGCCGGAGCCCGGCTTGATCGTCACGTCGACGAGGTCGCGACGCAGGATGTCATTGCGGGTGTCACAGCCGTTGTGCCCGTATTCCACCGTCACGTCGTCGGTCCACCGGTCGCCGAACAGGGCTCGGTCGTACCCGGTCTTCGGCGCGCGACCCTTGACCTCGAGGGTGTCGAGGGTGGCCAGCGCACCGGAGGCATCCGCCGACGATGCCGGGGTCGGCAGGGCGCACAGCGCGGCAGCAGCGGCCACCGAGAAAAGAGTTTGTCGTCTCACAAGTCCCCCAGCCTGTCAGAGGGCACCGACATTCTCGTGAGCCGTCAGCCCCACCAGAACGCGGTAGCGATCGCGATATAGAGCGCGATCAGCACGGCCCCCTCGAACCAGTTCGACTCGCCGTCAAAGGTCACCAGCACCGCGACCAGGGCCGACATCATCATCGCGGCCAGTAGCAGCGGGGAGAACACCAGATTGAAATCGGGCTGGCCCAGCCAGGCCGCGGCCAGACAGACGATCGGCGCGATGGTGAGCGCGATCTGCACCGGCGACTGCAGTACCACCTGGACCGCGTAGTCCATCTGGTTCTTGGCGGCCAGTTGGATGCCGACGAAATTCTCCACCGCATTGCCGGCGATTGCGACGATCACCAAACCGGCGAACACCTGGTTGATGCCGGCGGCGTGCATTGCCGGTTCCAGCGCGGCGACGAACCACTCGGAGACGAAGGCCGCCCCGATCCCGGCCGCGGCCAGCATTCCGATCGCCATCGCCATCGGCCATTCGCCGTGCGCGGCCGCGGCGCTGCGGGCCTTGGCCGAATCCGGGCTTGCCGCAATCGGTGAGCCGTCGGAATGACCGTGACCGGCATGGACGAGCGGGTCGGCCTTCTTGCCGCCCAGCGTCGCCGGCAGCGACAGCCCGAAGAGCACCAGCATGACGATGGAGACCACCACCGACACCATCCGCTCGTGCGACTCCGCCGGGGTGTGCATCGCAGAGGTCAGCGACGGCACCGCGAGGATGAACACGGCCAGGGTGAACATCAGGCCCAGGGTGCGGCTGTCCTCGGCGGCGAACCGCTGGCGGCCGTGTTTGACGCCGCCGACCACGAAGGCCAGGCCGAGCACCAGCAGCACGTTGGCCAGGATGGAGCCGACGATGGTGGCTTTCACCACATCGAAAAGGCCTGCCTTGAGCGCGAACAGGATGACGAACAACTCCGGCAGATTGCCCAGCGCGGTCTGCAGGATGCCGGTGGCGTTGGGGCCCAGGCGATCTCCGAGTGCCTCCACCGAGCGGCCGACCAGAGACGCCAGCGTGGCCAGAGCGAGCGCCGAGACGATGAAGGCCACCACCACGTTCATGTGTCCGTAGTGCAGCAGTCCGGCGGCGACCGCGGCGACGACTGTGACGGCGAGCGTGATGCGGTCCCGTTTGCTCAGCAGCGGCGGCCGCCCGGCATGCATGGTCGTCACGTGTACCTCCTGCTCGTCGCGGGTGAAGTTTGCCAGAACCGCCGGTTCAGTGTCGGGAAATCGACGGCGCGGTCCCGCGCGTAGGGTTGACCGGCGTGCACGTCGCCGCGATGACCCTGCCCCAGCCACTCGGCCGGATCGCCGACGTCGCCCACCGGGTCCAGGCCGCCGGGTTCTCCGGACTGTTGTTCACCGAGACCGGCCGCACCGCGTACCTCAACGCCGCGGTGGCATCGCAGGCCGCGCCCGGCCTGGAGTTGTCAACCGGGGTGGCGGTGGCCTTCCCCCGCAGTCCTTTCGTCACCGCCGCCACGGCCTGGGAACTGCAGGAAGCCACCGGAGGGCGTTTCCGACTGGGTTTGGGCACCCAGGTGCGCACCCATGTAGTGCGCCGCTACGGCAGTGAGTTCGAACATCCCGGTCCCCGACTGCGCGATTACGTCGAGGCCGTCAAGGATTGCTTCAAGGCGTTCCGCACCGGGAGACTCGACCACCACGGCGAGTTCTACGACCTGGATTTCATTACGCCGCAATGGAGTCCCGGGTCCATCGACGCACCGGACCCGAAAGTCGATATCGCAGCGGTGAATCCATGGATGCTGCGGATGGCCGGTGAGGTGGCCGACGGCGTGCATGTCCATCCGATCGGCGAACCCGGGTATCTGCGCCGCCACGTCCTGCCCGGGATCGCCGGGGGTGCAGCGAAAGCGGACCGTTCGCCGTCGGATGTCGCGGTGATCGTGCCGGTGATGACCATCGTCGGTGACACCGATGCCGAACGCGACGCCGAACGCGAACTGGTGCGGGCCCAGATGAGCTTCTACGGCAGCACACCCAACTATGCATTCATCTGGGACGAGGCCGGTTTCGAGGGCACCACCGCCCGGATTCGGGAGAAACAGAAGGCCGGCGACTTCGCCGGAATGGCCGCGCAGGTGACCGACGAGCACATCGCCGCCTTCGCCACCGAGTCGACGTGGGACGGTCTGGCCGATGCGCTGCGCGCCACCTACGACGACCTCGCCTCGCATCTCGTGCTCTACAACGCACTGGCGAACCCGGAAAGACTTGAGCGCTATGGCGAGGTGGCGCGCCGCCTGCAGTAGTAGTGTCCCGGCCATGTCAGGTCTGAGGAGTCTTCTCACCGAGGACTGCATCGCTTTGGACGTGGACGCCGCGACGTGGGAAGAGGCGGTGCTCGCCGCCGGCGCCCTGCTGGAACGGGCCGGGATCGCCGGGCCCGCCTACACCGGATCGATGATCGACAATGTTGAGACCAACGGCCCCTACATCGTGGTGGCACCGGGTTTCGCGTTCGCCCACGCCCGACCGTCGGAGGCCGTACACCGGACCGGAATCTCGTGGGTTCGGCTCGCTCACCCAGTTGCCTTCGGGCACAAGACGAACGACCCCGTCGACCTGGTGGTGGCGTTGGCCGCGACCGACGCCGGCGCGCATGCCACCGCAATGGCGGAGTTGGCCAAAGTGGTCGGCAGTCCGGCCAAGCGATCCGCGTTGGATGCCGCCGCCTCCCCCGCCGAGGTTTTGGGCATCCTGGGCGGAACACAGGTGGCCGCGCGGCCGGTCAGCACCGCGCGGAGCTCCAACCTGATTCTCACCGTGTGCGGAAATGGGTTGGGCACCAGCCTGTTTCTGAAGAACACCCTCGAACAGGTACTCGGTACCTGGGGTTGGGCGCCATTCATCTCCGTGGAGGCCACCGACACCATCTCGGCCAAAGGCCGCGCCAAGGAAGCCGACCTGATCATGACCTCCGGCGAAATCGCCAAGACCCTCGGCGACGTCGGCGTCCCGGTGAAAGTGATCGAGAACTTCACCTCCGCCCGGGAGATCGACGCCGCACTGCGCGACTCCTACGACATCTGATCGACGAGAGGGATCCCCGGGATGAATTGGCTCGTCGCGGTCGCCGAGTTCGTCGTCAACGAAATACTGGCCGTCCCGGCCTATCTGATCGGCATCATCACCGCCGTCGGCCTGATCGCCCTTCGCAAGAGCGCCGGCCAGGTGATCGGCGGGGCACTCAAGGCAACCCTGGGGTTCCTGCTGATCGGTGCCGGCGCCACCCTGGTGGTCGCCTCGCTCAAACCCCTCGGCGTGATGATCCAGGGCGCGGCGGGCACCAAGGGCGTGGTGCCGACCAACGAGGCGATCGTCGGCATCGCCCAGAAACAGTTCGGCGCGCAGGTGGCATGGCTGATGATTCTGGGCTTCGCGATCAGCCTGGTGCTGGCCCGGTTCACCCCACTGAACTACGTGTTCCTTACCGCCCACCACACGTTGTTCATGGCCACCATGCTCACCATCGTGCTGGCCAG
>JAHBAP020000133.1 GCA_018500005.2 Mycobacterium sp.
AGATGTGTATAAGAGACAGGTACGGGGGCGGGAACAGCAAGGTGATGGGTGGGGTGTTCAAGACCTCGGCGAGGACGAGGAGTTCGGCCACGCTGACGTATTTGCGCCGGCCGAGTTCGATGTCGGCGATGGTGGTGCGCGGTATCGCGTGGTGTGCGACTTCGGTGAGGTCAGCGAGTTTCTGCACGGAAAGCCCTTGGTCTTTGCGGAGGTCTTTGATTCTGGCGGCGATCCGCGTGACGAGGTCTTGATCCCAGGATTTCGTGGACACGCGAGAAACGTACCATTCCTTGACGGATCCAACGCAAATCTTTAGCGTTGTCCGCATGAACCACAAAAATACTGTTTCTATCGTTGAAAAACGAGAACCTGCTGACCGCGCCGAAAGGCGCCACCCAGAACGCCTCAGCCTCGCTGACCTGCCTGACATCTGTAACGGCCACGACCTGGAAGCCGTCACCGGCATCCCCGCCGCCACCTGGCGCTACTACGCCTACTCCGGCCAAGGACCCGTCTGGTTCAAAGCAGGCCGACATCGGCTGTACCGCAAGGAAAACGTCCTCGCGTGGATCGCCGCTCAGGAAGCCAAGTCAGCGGCAGGCGCATAACCGCCTGAAACGGCGGAATCCGCCGACCCGCAAGCCGGCGGACTTCACCACCAACCCCCACGCCCACCAGCCGTAAGGAACCTCAATGATATCGAGCAACCCCGACAACCAGCCCCACGACGAAGCCGGATGGCTCGCCAAATCCGCAGCCGAACCGCATAGCCTCATCGCCGTCCTCACCCCCTTGATCGGCGGTCAGTGCGGGTGCTGCGACTGTCCCGGCGACGAGCCAGTCCACCTGTGCATTACCCCGTGTACCTGCCCGGCAGTCAGAGTCGCGCGCCTGTACCTCGGCGGGAAATGCGTTGTCGACGGAATCCGCTGCTGCACCGAGCATCTGCCCGCGCTCCGCCGCATCATCGGCATCGGCATCGGCATCGGCAACGATCCCGGAAAGGGCAGCGACGATGCGTGACCCCATCGCCAGCCGGCAAGTCAACTGGCTGACCGTTCACCGCTTCGCCCTGCCGTACCTGACCCACGTCGGGCAGTGGCCCATGATCGGCACCCCCGCCTGGCAAGCCCTGGAACGATTCGCACCCCCGAAATGGGCAGCCAAGTGCGGCATTCCCCCTCCGCCGTACGACTTGTCACCAGGAAATCGATGTCGTTGCCCAGTTCGCGTGCTGATTGGCGCGAGAATTTTCATATGTCTGAAGATGCTCAGAAGTCGCGCTTCCGGCGCACGTTGCCTGGGTCCCCGGCGGCGGACCGACGGGACGTGATGATCGTCCGGGCTAGGCGGCTCGGGTATTCGCTGGCGCAGATCGCGGCGTTAGCCGGGATGTCGAAGTCCGGGGTGGCGGATGCGTTGAAGCGGATTGAGGCGGGACGCGCTGGGCGCGCTTGACGTAACCGACTCGGCTTGAAGGCTCTGTCGCGAGATGGGGTGCGATAGCAGTCGCCCACGATGGCCCTGCCCGCTTCACCGGAAACCTACGTTGAGTAGCGAAGAACCCCGACCTGGTTGTCGGGAAAGGTCT
Organism: Mycobacterium sp.; assembly: GCA_018500005.2. Classification (GTDB taxonomy): domain Bacteria; phylum Actinomycetota; class Actinomycetes; order Mycobacteriales; family Mycobacteriaceae; genus Mycobacterium. The sequence continues at coordinate 1,592 of JAHBAP020000133.1, forward strand.
TTGACTGCGAGTAGGCCGCGTCGTTCGGCTGGGCGGATTGTGTCGGAGTTGAACCGCATCCGGTGTTGGTCTGGCTGCCGTCGGGGCAGGTGGTGTTGCTCCAGATCATGCTGTCAGATGCGCGCCGGTCAGGTCAGCGCCCGTGAGGTTGGCGTTGGTCAGATTCGCGCGCCATAGACCTGCGCCCCGCATGGGCTGGAATGCCCCAAACTAGGGCTGCAGCATCTCCACGAGTTTTGAAAGTTGCTGATAGGCAAGCCGATAGGCGGTCTCGGCATCGCGGGCGGTGATCGCTTCGGCGAGGTCGATATGGCCCTGACGGTCGAGGAACATGTCGGCGTTCACGCTGACGAACAGGTCGCGGCCGATGTCGTCGGCAGAGCGGACCAGAGTGTTCAGCGCCAGCCGGTAGGCGAGGTTGCCCGATCCGATGATGACCGCCGTCCAGAAGGCAAGATCGGCATCACGGTAGACATTCAGATCCCCCGACTGCGGATAGGCATCCGCGGCGGCGGCGACCGCAGCGAGCTGGGTGTCATCGGCCCGCAAGGCGCACAACCGCGCACCGTCGGCTCCGACGGTGCGCCGCATCACCGCCGCATCCCCGAGGGCGATGTTCAGCGGCACCACCCCGGCTGCGGCTAACGCGGCCAACATGTCCAGCCCGGCATGACTGCGCCAGTCCAGCACCAGCGTTTTGCCGCCCTGACTGATCTGCACCAAGCCTGCCTGCTGCAGCCGCTTGAGAGCCTCCCGCACCGAGTGGCGATTGACCTGCAACTCCAGTGCAAGATCGCGCTCGGAGGGCACCGCCCCCTCAGCGGGCCAGCGGCCGCTGAGAATCTCATCGACCAGGCGCGTGAACACCGCGTCTGACACGGTCGCGCTTCGGACTATCGGTTCCAACCCCACCCCCCCGATCCAAGCACCTCGCGGCGGGGGCTTGACTGGAACTGCTCTGGTGGATCTCTGTTGCATAGGCGAGCTGATC
>JAHBAP020000478.1 GCA_018500005.2 Mycobacterium sp.
ACCGGAACCGAACAGCGCATCAGCTTCGGTGATGGTGTCTACGGCAGCGAGACCGCCATGGCGCCGCGCGTTGGAAGTCGCGGCGAGGACGACGGCTACCTGGTGACCCTGACCACCGACATGAACGACGACGCCTCCTACTGCCTGGTGTTCGACGCCGCTCGCATCGAGGACGGCCCGGTCTGCAAAATCAAACTCCCGGAACGGATTTGCAGCGGCACCCACTCGACGTGGGTGGCCGGATCGGAACTGCGGCGCTGGCGGGAGACCGACACCGCGGCCGCCGCCGTCGGTCTGGGGTGAACTCCGTCAAACCAACCGTTCTGCAACCTGGCGGGATCAACGCGATCGGCCGCATGCTGGGCCTGCTCGGCGACGAGTGGAACCTGCTGATCATCCAGCAGGCGGTGATGGGAGCCACCCGCTACAGCCACTTCACCGCCCGGTTGCCGATCTCCAACGCCGTGCTGTCGAATCGGCTCCGAACCCTGGTGGCCGAGGGCCTGCTCGACCAGCACGGCAGGGACTACCTGGCGACCGGACGCAGTCGCTCGCTGTGGCCGCTGCTGCTTCTCATCTGGGAATGGGAACGCACCTGGGTGCCCGAACGCGCCGGCCGGTTGCCCGATATGAGCCACCATCGGTGCGGGCGGTCTTTCGCCCCGGTGCTTCGGTGCGCGGCGTGCGGCCAGCCGGCCGGGCCGGGCAACGTCACGCTCTCCATGGGTCCGAGCGGTGATTGGCAGCGTTGCGCGCCGGACTCGGCGAACCGGCGCCGCTCCGACTCGAGAACCTCCAGAGTCCAGGCAGGATTGTTCCCCGAAACCATGAGCGTGCTCGGAAATCGTTGGGCTGCAGCGCTACTGGTGGCCACCTTCCTCGGAACCAACAGGTTCAGCGACTTCCAGACACAGCTGGGAGCGCCGCCCAGCCCGCTGGCCGAGCGGCTACAGACCTTCTCCGAGATCGGAGTGCTCGAAACGCACCGAGGCGGCGCCTACCTGCTGACCGATAAGGGCCGGGCCTTCTTCGGAATCCTGGCGACCGCCGTGCAATGGGCGCAACGGTGGTACCTCGCCCCGGAGGGCCCGGCCATCGTCATGACCCATCGCGACTGCGGTGCGGCATTCGCCGCCGTGCTGGCCTGCGACCAGTGCGGTGAACAGCTCACCGGTGCTCAGGTTGCCGTCACTTCGGCGGCAGTATCTGAAACCCCTTGAGGATCTGCTCGGAATCCTTCGCGTAGGTCTGATCATCGGCCTTGACGGACTGCACCGTGACCGTCGCGACGTAGTAGGCGTCACCGCCCCGGTACACCACACCCAACGACGTGGCCTTCCGCGCCGGAATCGGCGGCAGTTTCTTGCCGAGTTTCATCTCGGGAGTCTTGTAGGACGACGACAGCGCCGGAGCGCCACACACCTTGGTCGATGTGGAGTTGACGTCGGTGAGGTTCAGCTTCTTGACCAGTTGGTCGGCCTGCGCCTGCAGGACCTGGTCGGGCTTGCCGATATCGGAGGGCGCCTTCTGCAGGGTCACCACCGCGTTCGGGGTGAAACCGTCGGCGGCCAGTTTCTGGTTGCGGATCGCGAATCGGATCTGCTCGGAGTCCATCTGGGTGGCGCGTTCCCAACCCTCCGGCACCGGGATGCGCAACTTGGGTTCCTGATCGGTGCGGGTGGGGATGTCGGTGAGCGGCGCGGCGACCGTCTCGCATTTTTCCTCGCTCGGCTTGTTGCCCGAACACCCGGCGGCCGACACTGCAACCGCGGCGGCAAGCACGGCTGCCACCACCGTCCGGGTCGGTCCCGTCACTGTGCGCATCTGCATCCCTTCGACAGGCCTGAAGAAGCCCGCCACAGCCTACCGGCGCACCGCCGGCAAATCCTGAATCCGGCCGTGCTCAGTCCTTGAACAGCACGGACACCATTGTCCAGGCCGAACAGGCCAGCAACCCGGCGGCACACGCTGCGCCCACATAGAAGCCGTAACCGGCCGTCACCGGCGGCGCGACGTTGGCATGGAAGTACCACCACGTCAGCACCGCCACCAGGATCGACAGCACTGCCGCGGCCACCGCGGCCAGTCGCTGGGAGACCCCGCGGGCGGCCATCGCCCCGAGCACGACCAGCGCCGAGGACAGCAGGACGATCAACTGGCCGGCACCGAACCGCGAGGGCAGCTCCAGGCTCCCGATCGTCCCGCCGATGGCGCTGGCACGCCCGCCGCCGTCAGCCGAGGTGGTCAGCCAAGGCAGCCAGGCGCTCACCGAGAGAACGACCGCGAACACCGCCACCGACCACCCGGGCCGCAACTGTGTGACCCGCGGTCGATGGCGCATGGCCGCAACGATAATCGCTGCCTTACCCGCCCGACCCGACCTACCGGAGGGCGGATTCGCAGTAGCGTTCCGCTCATGCGGGACCACATCATCGTCTGCGGTGACGATGCGCTTGCGCGGCGAATCATCGACGAACTCAAGAATGACGACCTGTCGGTGGTCCTGTTGCAGTCCCCCACCGCGTTGGAGGCGGCCGGCATCCGCACGGCGCACGCGGTGATCGCCGCTGCCGCGGATGATTCGGTCAACCTCGAAGTGGCACTGTTGGCCCGGCAGGCCAACCCAGCCGTGCGAGTCGTCACCCGGTTGTCCAACCGGGTGCTCTACGACGCGATGGGCGGCAGCATCGGCCCTGGCGCCGTTCTGGACGTCGCCGATCTGGCCGCGCCGTCAGTGGTGGAGGCTCTGCTCGGACGGACCGCGCACACGATCACCGCCGGGGGCGTCGATTTCGTCGTCGCCACTGACACCGCGACCCACAACGGCACGTTGCGCGAGACCTACGGCCGGCTGGCGCCAGTCGCTGTGATCCGCGGCGACAACGCGCCAAAACCAGGTGAGGTCATCGCCTGCCCGCGCCTCGACGACGCCATCTACCCAGGCGACTCCACCACCATCATGGCCCCCGCGGAGGAACTCGGCGCCCACGGCCTGCAGGTCGGCGGGGACTCGGTGAGTTCACTTCACCGGTCGGCGCCGGTGCGGGCGTTCGACGGTGCGCGGGCGTTCCACGAGGACGTCAACCCGATGTTCTACGGGGCGCTGGCGGTGGCCGGGGCCGTCCTGCTCGGGTCAACACTGGTGCTGCGGTTCGGATTTCGACCGCATATGGGCTGGGTTGATGCGTTGTCGTTCGCCACCGAGACCATGACCACGGTCGGGTACGGCGATTTCGACCTGGTTCACCAACACCTGTGGCTGCGCCTTTTCGGGGTCGCTCTGATGCTGAGCGGTATCGCGTTGATCTCGATCAACGTGGCCTTCGTCGCCGACGTTCTGGTGTCCCGGCGGGTGGCACTGGCCGCCGACCGACAGCGGGTCAGTCACCTGCGTGGGCACTTCGTCGTTGTCGGTCTCGGGTCATTCGGGGTGCGGGTGGCCAGCATGCTCAAGGACGCCGGGCACGCGGTGACCGTGATCGAGCGCAACGAGGCCAACCGGTACCTCTCGGCCTCGGAGGCATTGCACATTCCGGTGATCGTCGGTGATGCGACGCTGCCGACCACGCTCGCTGCCGCCCGGGCAGACCGGGCCCGCGCGGTCGCGATCCTCACCGAGGACGACATGGTCAACATCGAGACTGCCCTCGTCGTCCGGCAGATGACCGCTGCCGCCGAGGGTTTCCGGACTCCGATCGTCTTGCGGATCTACGACAAGGCATTGGGTTCCGCAGTGGGCCACCGGTTGGACTTCAACCACGTGCGCTCCACCGTCGATCTGGCCACGCCGTGGTTCATCGGTGCGGCGATGGGCCTGGATGTGCTCGGCACCTTCTCGGTGGGCCAGCAGTCCTTCATGGTGGGCGGGGTGCGGGTGGACGCCGGCAGCGATCTGGACGGCCTGCAGATACGCGAACTTCCGGTCCAGATCCGGGTGATCGTCGCGCACCGCGGCAACGAGTCACCTGAGTTGTTCCCCCGCCGGGACACCCGATTCCAGGCCGGCGACACCGCTTACCTGGTGGGGCCCTACCACGATCTGCTCACCGTGCTGCGCAAGGGCCAGTGCGGTCACCCCCGCAGGGCTCAGCCGTCCGGGAGCATCACCGAGGGTCTGGGCCTCAGCGACGGGCTCGACTGAAACTCACCGCAGGCCGAGGACCCGTAATGCGTTGCCCTTGAGGATCATCGGCATCACCTCGGGGTCGACGTCGAGCGCTTCGAAGTCGCGACGCCACCGTTCCAGCGTGATGTAGGGGTGGTCGGTCCCGAACAGCGCCTTGGTCTTCAGTTGCCGCCCCAAGGCCCGGACCAGCTGGGGTGGAAAATATTTCGGCGACCAGCCGGAGAGGTCGACGTAGCAGTTGGCCTTGTGGGAGGCGATCGCGATCTGGGCGTCGATCCACGGCACCGCCGGATGGGCCATCACGATCGTCAGTTCCGGGAAGTCCGCGGCGACGTCGTCGAGCAGCATCGGGTCGGAGTAGCGCAACTTGATGCCGTGCCCGCCCGGCAAGTCCGAGCCCAGACCGGTAAGGCCGGTGTGGAACAGCGCCGGTACACCCTTGGCCGCGATCGCCTCGTAGATGGGATAGAACTGCCGTTGGTTGGGTTCGAAACCCTGAAAGCTGGGATGGAACTTGAAGCCCCGGACGCCATAGTCGTCGACGAGTTCGTCCACCCGTCGTACCGCGGCAGCACCGGAAAGCGGGTCGACCGAACCGAACGGGATCAGCACGTCGTTGTTGCGGGCGGCGCCCTCGATCAGATCTTCCACCGAATTCGGCGGGTGCCCGGCGGCCGTGCTCGCATCGATGGTGAACACCACCGCGGCGGTGTTGTGCGTGCGGTAGTGCTCGGCGAGATCGTCCACCCTGGTGAAGTGGTCCGGTCCGAGTTTGAAATGCCGGCCGGTGGCTTCGGCGAGTTCGGGGTCGTAGGCGCAGTTTCCCAGCGAGTCGATCTCGACGTGGGTGTGGATGTCGATGGCGTCCACTGCGTCGAGGTCGACACCGCATCGGTATCGCTGCGCCGAACTCACTCGGAGAAGACCGAAACGAAATTGTTCAGCGAGGCCTGGATGTCACCGCGCAGTGCCGCGGCGACGATCATGCCGATGGGCCCGAACAGGGCGGGGCCGCCGAGGTGGACGTCCAAGGAGACGACCGAGGCGGCCCCGTCCGTGTCTGGGCGAACTTTCCCGATGAGCTTGATCTTCACTCCGCCAACCCCAATCCCGTCGAGAGTCATGGACTCCGGCGGCTTGAAGCTGACGATGGTCCACTTGACCCGATTCGCCATTCCCTTGACTTCGACGATGGACTCCAGCACGGAGCCCTTCTCGAGTTCCTCGGGCAGCTTGGATCGCCACACCCGGTGAATGGTCAGCCATTCCTTGTACCGGGTCAGGTCGGACGCGTGCTTCCAGGCCTGATCGGGCGGCAGTGGAACGTCTACGGAGACAGAGACCTTTGCCATCGGGCTTGGCCGCTACTTACTCGCCGTCGATCTTGTCGGCGACCTTGTCGGCAGCCTCTTCAACCTTGGCCTCAGCGTGGTCGGCGGCACCGGTCACGGCGTCCTTGGCATCGGCGACCTTGTCGGTGACGACGTCCTTGGCGTGGGCCGCGGCGTCCTGGACCTTGTCGACGGTCTCGGCGACGGCTTCCTTGGCCTCGGCCAGCTTCTCAGCCGCGACGTCCTTGCCGTGCTCGAACGCTTCCTTGGCCTTATCGAACAGCTCCATGTGTTCACCCTTTCCTGGTGTGGGTTGCGGTCGCCGCCCGGTAGCCCGGACGACATCCCCGCGTCAATCTACGCACCGTCGTCAGCGCGCCGCCACACCACTCTGGGTTCGCCCAACACCCGGCCCTGAATCCACCAGGACACCTCGATCAGCACCGCCGCCGCCAGGCCGATCGCGATCGAACCGGCGGTTGCCTCGACATTGGACGGATCCAGCATGAACTCCTCGCGGGCCAACGGCAGTGCGAAGATCACGATGTACCCCAGTGCCGACCCGACAATCAACGCTATGCGCCACCACTGGTAGGGCCGGGCCACCACGGACAGCACCCACACCGAACCGATCAGGAGTGTGATCAGCGCCGAGGTGGAGGCCTGCATCTGTTGCTGGGCGGTGCCGTTGCTGCCGGGGTATGCCATCAGGTACGACAGGAAGGTCGTCAGTCCGATGATCGCGCCGGAGGGCAGTGCCGAGATCATCACGAGACGCAAGAAGCCGGTCCGGGCGCGTTCGTTGTTCGGTGCCAGCGACAGGATGAACGCCGGGATCCCGATGGTGAACCAGGCCGCGATGGTGACGTGAATCGGTTGGAAGGGATACAGCAGCGGGTCGGTGTGACCGAAGTGCGATATCAGACCGGCCAAACCGACCAGCAGTGCCAGCAGGACCGAATAGACCGTCTTGGTGAGGAACAGATTCGAGACGCGTTCGATGTTCCCGATCACCCGCCGGCCTTCGCCGACCACGTAGGGCAGGGTGGCGAACTTGTTGTCCAGCAGCACGATCTGCGCCACCGCCCGGGATGCGGGGCTTCCCGACCCCATCGCCACCCCGATGTCGGCGTCCTTGAGGGCCAGCACGTCGTTGACGCCGTCGCCGGTCATCGCCACGGTGTGGTCACGCGACTGCAGGGCGTGCACCATGGCGCGCTTCTGGTCCGGGCGCACCCGACCGAAGGTGGTGTATTCGGTCATGGTGTCGGCCAGCGCGGCCGCATCGGTGGGCAGCTCGCGGGCATCCAGGGTTTCGCCGTGCAGTCCCAGCGACCCGGCCACCGCACCGACCGACACCGCGTTGTCTCCGGAGATCACTTTGACGGTGACATGTTGGGAGGCAAAGTAGTTCAGGGTGTCACGAGCATCCGGGCGTACCCGTTGCTCGAGGACCACCAGGGCGACCGGTCTCACCTGCCCGGGCGCGTCGGGGGCGTCGACGCTGGTGTCGGAGGATCCGAGCAGCAGCACCCGCAGGCCGCGGGCGCCGATCTGCTCGGCGCGTTCGGCCGCCGGGGTGCCGGGTTGCAGCAGCACATCGGGCGCGCCGATCACCCAGTTGCCGTGCTGGCCGTACGACGCGCCACTCCACTTGGTCGCCGACTTGAAGGGAGCCACCGCCGTCGGGGTCCAACCGGGCGCCGTCGGATAGGCCTCGGCGATGGCCGCCATGCTGGCATTGGGCCGGGCGTCGTCGGCGGCCAGGGCGGCCAGCACGGTGGCCACCTGCTGCTCGCCGATGTCCGCCAGCGGTGTCGCCTCCGCCAGTCGCATGCCGTTCTCGGTCAGGGTTCCGGTCTTGTCGGCGCACACCACGTCGACCCGGGCCAGGCCCTCGATGGCGGGGAGTTCCTGGACCAGGCACTGCCGGCGACCCAATCGCACGACGCCGACGGCGAAGGCGATCGAGGTCATCAGCACCAGGCCCTCGGGAACCATCGGCACCAGCGCGCCGACCATCCGCAGCACCGACTCCTGCCAGCCGACGTGGGTGAGGAACAGTTGGGTGTAAATGGTCAGCAACCCGGTGGGCCACAGCAGGTACGTGATGAACTGCAGGATCTTGTTGATCCCCGATCGCAGTTCGGATTTCACCAGGGTGAACTTGCTGGCCTCCTCGGCCAGCCGCGCCGCGTACGCCTCGCGGCCGACCTTGGTCGCGCGGTAGGCCCCGGTTCCGGCGACGACGAAGCTGCCCGACATGACCGGGTCGCCGACGTTCTTGTGGATCGGGTCGGCTTCCCCGGTGAGCAGCGATTCGTCCACCTCGCAGGTGGAGGCCTCCACCAGTTCGCCGTCGACGACGATCTGGTCGCCCGGGCCGAGTTCGATGATGTCATCGAGCACCACCTGGTTGGGCGCCAACTCGGCGGTGCCGGCCTGGCGCCGCACCGTCGGCTTGGCCTGACCGACGATGGCCAGGCTGTCCAGGGTCTGCTTGGCACGCAACTCCTGGATGATGCCGATGGCACTGTTGGCGACGATGAGCAGGCCGAACAGTCCGTTGATCAGTGATCCGGTGGCCAGAACGATGGCGAACAGGACCCCGAGGATGGCGTTGATCCGGGTGAAGACGTTGGAGCGGACGATGTCGCCGACACTGCGCGAGGCCCGACTGGGTACGTCGTTGGTCTTGCCCGCGGCGACCCTGGCCGCGACTTCGGCGTCGGAGAGTCCCGCGGCGATACTGAGGGTCATCGGGAAAAGGTTCCCATCTTGTCGGTGTCGAAGTATTCGAGCGTCAGGGTGTTTCCATCGAAGGTGGCCTTGGAAACGCTTCCGGGCGGGGCGTTTTCATTCCTGAGCGCGAAGGTGAACACGTCGGCGTCCCAGTGTTTCAACGGGTAGAAGTCCCGTCGCGGCCCCAATGTCAGGGTGAGCTTGCCGTCGGTGTTGGCGACTTTCGCCGGCCCCCAATAATCGTTGGCGTAGTTACCGACGTAGGACGGCAGCGGGCGCGACGGCGCGGGATTGCTGGGCGGCTGCCTGCCGGCCAAATCGCCGACGGGCTTGTCCAAACCGGCGAACGCCTCGGCGTACAACCCGCGCCAGTCCTCGCGCACCTTCCCGAACTCGACGAGGTCGGTGAATTCGGCGGTGAGGGTTTCGGCAACACCGACGGGTGTGGCGTTGGTGAGGGCGATGATCGCGACGTCGGCGGAGGGAATGACGACGAAATTCGTTCCGGCACCTAGCGAAAAGGCGCCGGAGTGGCTGAACTGGACCCGTCCCGCCGGCGAGGTGCTGACGTTGAATCCGTAGCCGTAGAACCCCGATCGCATTGCGGGCTCGGTGGGCGGACTGGAGACCATCCGGGGGGTGACCGCGGCCAGCAGCTTCTGCGGGTCGGCCACGGGAGCTCCGTTGTAGGTCCCGTTGGCCAGCACCATCGAAAGCCAGTGCGCCATATCGTTGACCGAGGAGCTCACACCGCCGGCCGGGGACTGCGGGTCGGGGTCCCGGGTGTAGCGGGGTTGGTAGGCGCCGTCCACCAGGACGTGGCCGACCGCTTTGTTGGTCCGAGCCGCATAGTCGGAGAACCGCGAACTGGTCGAGGCCATGTCCAGCGGCCGATAGATCACAGCTTCGCTGAGATCCTCCCAGGACTTTCCGGCTGCGGCGGCGACCGCTTCGGCGCCGGCGGTCACACCGAAGTTGGTGTAGGCGTAGGACGTTCGGAACGGCGCCAACGGCAGCAGGCGCAACCGTTCCAGGACGGTGCGGCGGTCGTAGCCGAGGTCCTCGAGCATGTCCCCGGCGTGGTCGGGCAGTCCGGACCGGTGCGCGAACAGGTCCCCGACGGTGAGCATGCGGGTCACCGCCGGGTCCGACAGAGCGAACCAGGGCAGCTTCCCGGCGACCGGGGTGTCCCAGCCGACGGGTCCGACTCCCGCCACCACGCTGGCGGCGATCGGTTTGGACAGCGAGGCCAGTTGGAAGACGGTGTCGGAATCCCCTTTTGCGGGATTGCGGGAGTCGCGTACCCCGAAGCCCTTGGCGTAGATGGTCTTTCCGCCGTGGACGACGGCCACCGCCATGCCGGGGATTCCGGAGGACTTCATCAGCTCTTCGGCGATCCCGTCGAGTTTGCTCACCGCGTTGTCCACGGCGTTGTCGGGCAGCGCCATGGCGGGAACCAGTTGGGGCGGCTCGTCGGACAGCACTGGGGGCTCGGCCGGATTGCTACAGGCGGTCAGTGCGGTGATCAACGCGGCCGCCGCGATCCGTCGGCCGACCCTCAAAGCCGCCACCACGGATCGGTCATCGGCTCGACGATGGCGTCAGGGCTCACCCGGCCACCCGGCCTGGGCACCGCGGTATCCACACCGGCTTCGGCGGCCGCGTCCACGAGTCGTTCGGCCGGCTCGGACCAGGGGTGCGGGGCAAGCCGGAAGGTGCACCAGTGGATCGGGACGAGCAGCCCCCGCTCGGTGCCGTTGAGATCGCGATGAGCACGGACGGCCTCCTCGGGATTCATGTGGATATCCGGCCAGGACTTGTTGTAGGCGCCGATCGGCAGCAGGGTGAGGTCGAAAGGCCCGTGCGCGGCGCCGATATCGGTGAAGCCGGCGGTGTAACCGGTGTCGCCGCCGAAATAGGCTCGGTGGGCGGGACCGGCTATGACGAATGAGGACCACAGGGTGTTGTTGCGGGACAGGAACCGGCCGGAGAAGTGCCGGGCCGGAGCGCAGGTCAGGGTGAGCTCGTCGATGGAATACGCGCCGCCCCAATCCAGTTCGACGACCCGGTCCGCCGGGATTCCCCAGGCCCGCAGGTGGGCGCCCACGCCCAGCGGGGTGACGAACATGCAGCGCTGAGTGCGGGCCAGTGTCCGCACGGTGTCCATGTCGAGATGGTCGTAGTGGTCGTGGCTGATGACCACCGCGTCCAGTGCGGGCAGTGCCTCCAGCGGCAGCGGCGGCGGGTGCAGCCGCTCGGGGCCGACCGTGCGCGACGGTGAGCAACGCCTGCTCCACACCGGGTCGGTGAGCAGCCGGTAGCCGTCGATCTCCAGCAGCGCGGTGGCATGTCCCAGCCAGGTGACCGACAACGGTTCTGCGGCGCCCGCAGCAGCGGGTCCGGCGAGCGGAACCGGTTTGCGTGGTCGACTGCGCGATTCGCCGGAGAACATCTCGAACAGTACGAGCCGGTTCTCTTCGACGTCGATCTTGATCGCCGAGGAGTGCTCGAGATTGTGGAACACCCCGCTGCGGTAGTTCGGCGATCCGGCGGCGGCGGCGCGGATCGCGGCCGGCCCGGCCCCGAGGGCGGCGGGGGGGTCGCGCAATGCCCGCAAGGCCCATCCCCCTGTCTCTTATACACATCTCCGAGCCC
>JAHBAP020000440.1 GCA_018500005.2 Mycobacterium sp.
CGGTCTGCCGATGGCGGGGTTGGCGGTGGCCGCCCCCCGGACGGTGACCGTGGCCACCCGAGATCTGACCCCGTTCGTGATCACCAACGACACCGGGAAGTCCGGCTTCACCGTCGAGTTGTGGGAGGAGATCGCCGAGCGCCAGGGCTGGACCACCCGGTTCGTCGACGCCGAAAACGTTGCGGCGCAACTGAAGGACGTCGCCGACGGCAAGGCCGACGTGGGGGCCGGGGCGATCTCGATCACCGCCGAGCGGCGGCAGAGCTTCGACTTCTCCCAGCCGATCTTCAACGGTGGACTTCAGATCATGGTGCGCCACCGGGTGGCAGCACCGTCGCAGCCGGGCCTGGTCAACTTCCTGCCACTGCTGTTCTCCAAGGCGATGGGCGTGTGGCTGCTCGCCGGTCTGATCCTGTCGGTGATACCGGCCCACATCTTCTGGCTGATCGAGCGTCGGAAGAAGGACGAACCCGAGGACGGCGACGCAGGCGACGCCTCCCCGATAGCGAGGTCCTACTTCCCGGGCATCTTCCAGGCTTTCGCGTGGTCGGTGGGCTTCCTGGGATTCATGCCCGACACGTTCCCGCACCGGGCGCTGGGCCGCCTGCTCGGAATCCTGTGGGGATTCATCGCCATTATCTTCGTCTCCTACTTCACCGCGACGCTGACCACAAACCTGACCGTCAGCACCTACGCAGGTCAGATCGCCGGCCCGTCGGATCTGCCCGGGAAGAAGGTGGCGACGGTAGCCGGGACGACCTCGGAGCGGCACCTGCAGGACATGGGCATCCCGGCGACCGGCCTGACAACCATCGAGGACTGCTACCGCGCCTTGCGGGACGGGCAGTTCGACGCGGTGGTGTTCGACTCTCCGGTGCTGCGCTACTACGCCGCAGGGGACGGGGAAGGGGCGGTGGAACTCGCCGGTCCGGTCTTCCACGAGGAGGACTATGGCTTCGCCTTCCCGCAGAACAGCGAGCTCCGTCCCAAGGTGGACCAGACGCTGCTCGAGATTCGGCAGGATGGCACGTTCGAACTGATCAAGCGGAAGTGGTTCGGCGCGGAGGACCCCCACACCGAAGGTCAGCCGGGCTGACGATGATGAGGAACGAAACGCCATGAGATCGAGCATGGGATCACGCTGGCGCGGTTTGATCGGTGTGCTGATGATCCTTGCCGGCGTCGCCTTTCTGCCGCTAGCCGGGCAGGCGGGCGCACAACCGCGGCAGGTGGCCGTCACCGTCCGGACCATGGCGCCCTTCGTCATGACGGCGGACAACAAGCTGACCGGATTCGCCATCGAGTTGTGGGAAGAGATCGCCAAGCGTCAGCAGTGGACGACCAGATACGTACCGGCCGACAGCGTTGCCGCACAACTGAAAAACGTCCAGGACCGTCGTGCGGACGTGGCAGCCGGGGCGATCTCCATCACCGGTGAGCGGATGAAGACCTTCGACTTCTCCCAGCCGATGCTGTCCGGCGGATTGCAGATCCTGGTACCCAAGACTTCGACCGACGCCACCGAACCGTCGATCGGCAACTTTCTGCCGTTGCTGTTCTCCAGGACGATGCTGTTCTGGTTGTTGGGCGGACTGGCACTGGCCCTGATTCCCGCTCACATCACCTGGCTGGCCGAGCGCCGGCACCCGGACTCCATGGTGTCGAAGTCCTACTTTCCCGGAATCTTCCAGTCGTTCATCTTCGCCGGCGAGACGCTCACCGCCACCCAGGAAGACGTTCCGCGGCAATGGTTTTCCCGTGCCTTCACGATCCTGTGGGGGTTCGTCGCCATCGTCTTCGTCTCGTTCTTCACCGCGACGCTGACGACCACGCTCACGGTGGGAACGTTCGAAGCCCAGATCAAGGGGCCGCAGGATCTGTTCGACAAAAAGGTCGCCACGGTGGCCGGAACCACCTCGGCCAAATACTTGGAAGGCGCCGGGGTGACCGTCACCGGTCTGGCGAACATCGACGACTGCTACGCGGCTCTGGACAGCGGGGAAGTGGCCGCCGTCGTCTTCGACTCCCCGGTGCTGCGCTACTACGTGGCGCACGAGGGGGCGGAGAAGGCCGAGTTGGCCGGCGCGGTGTTCCAGTCCGAGGACTACGGGATGGCGTTCGTGCAGAACAGTCCGCTACGCCAGGGGATAGACGAATCGCTGCTGGCCATCCGCCAAGACGGCACCTACGACGAGATCAGAGCGAAGTACTTCGGCGATCCGCACGCGGACGGTTAGAAATGCCCGGCCGGATTTGTCATCCGGCCGGGCATCGGTGCTACGGGTAGCAGGGGGCGGCACCGGGCGTGTAGTACGGCAGGCCGGCCGGGGAGATGCACGGAACCTCGCCCGGGAAGGCGGGGTACACCGAGAACGGGTAGGCCTGGTCGAAGCCGTAGCGACCCCAGTCCCCGGCAGCCGCACCGACCACCGCCGCGTCGGTGCCCACCACGGCCGCATCGACCCCGAGCCCGACCAGGCCCGGGCCGCAGTCGGAAACGGCGACGTGCCGGCCGCCGACCTCGCCGCAGATCTCGGCTTGGGCGACCGGGGACACGGTCGCGGGAACCGACGCCATTGCCAGCGCGGTGAACAGCGTGGCAGTCATTTTCTTAGTCATACCGCCATTATCGCTAGCCGGGCTAACCGGTGTTACCGAGGGATGCAAAACGGCCCCCGGGGGCCGCCCGATGCTCGTGCGAGCTACTTCTTGGTGACGGTCTCGCTGAAGTTGCCCTTGCCGTCGTTCAGCCAGGTGATGGTGCCGTTCTGGAACTCGCTGATCCAGCCGCCACCGGACACCTTGTCGCCGCCGCCGGTCGTGGTCTCGTCAGCGGTCGGCCAGCCCAGCGCTCCGCTGGGGCCGCCCTGCTCGTCCATGTACCGCTTGAGGATCTCGCCCTGGACCATGTAGGTGCCGGCCGGCGAGGAGAACAGGGTGCCGTTGGCGAACGGAGTCACGGTGCCGTCGCCGACCTTCTCCGACATGCCGGTCGGGGCTCCGAGGGCGGTGGCGCCGATGCGGTTGTATGCCGCGGCGGTCTGCGGGTCGAGGGACACCTCGCCTACGCCCGGGACATTCATCGTGGTGGCCCCCTCGACGGCGGAAGACACCGCGCTGGAGGCGGCGCTGGCGCCGCTGCTGGCCGCGCTGGAGGCTGCGCTGGCACCACTGCTCGCCGCGCTGGCGCCGCTGCTGGCCGCGCTGGAGGCTGCGCTGGCACCACTGCTCATCGCGCTGGAGGCGGCGCTACCGGCGCTGCTCATCGCGCTGGAGGCGGCGCTACCGGCGCTGCTGGCCGCGCTGCCCGCGGCGCTGGCGCCGCTGCTGATCGCGCTCGAGGCGCTGGACATGGCGTCCTTGGTGGCTTCCTTGGTGGCGGAGCAGCTCACGGCGAACGCGGCAGCGATGGCGAGGCCGCCGGCGGCGGCCGCGGCGCGGGCCATTCTGGTGTTCATTCTCGGGGTTCTCCTTTTAGAGGTCAGCGCTGAGGACAGGGGCGTCACAGCGCGAACTAGCAAACGCACCTCACGGCGCGACATCCCCAAGATACTGCGCTTTAGCAATGGATGCCCGAAATCAGACAATAACGATTTGGGTGTGACTGGTGGGAATTGCACGGATTCGGATCCCCGATTCCCGGTCGGGCGGCGTAAGAACGGTTACGCTCTGCCAACGGAGCGGCAATGGCGCCGCCCTGCGAGGAGCGATGATGCCGACACCAGTAGTCGACAAACAGCAGGTCAAAGCCTCCAAACAAGGCCACCGGGGCCGCGACGGGGGTCCTGCGCTGCCGCCCAGCAAGACGATGGTCGTGCAC
>JAHBAP020000583.1 GCA_018500005.2 Mycobacterium sp.
CACCAGGACCACGATGATCGGCAACGTCATTCAGAAGCAGTTCCTGGTGGTCAAGGACTACCCGGTGGCGGCGGCGATGAGCTTCGTACTGATGGCACTAATCCTTGCCGGTGTACTGCTCTACACCCGGGCGCTGGGCACCGAGGACTTGGTGTGATGTGACCGTCCAAGCAGTCACCACGCTGACCGAACCGGGCCGCAACTTCCGGGGCACCTTCAAGCTCGGCGACCTCGCCCTGCGGGTGGCGGCCGGGTTCACCCTGGTGTTCCTGTTCCTGCCGATCCTGGTGATCATCGTCTTCTCGTTCAACAAGCCCAAGGGCAAGTTCAACTACACCTGGCAGGGCTTCACGTTCGAGAACTGGCTGCACCCGTTCAAGTATCCGGCGCTGGCCAAGGCCCTGCGGCTCAGCGTCGAAGTGGCTGCGTTATCCACCGCGATCGCTCTGGTGCTGGGCACGCTCGTCGCCATTGCCCTTGTCCGGCAACGGTTCCGGGGCAGTAAGACGGTCGACACCTTCATGATCCTGCCGCTGACGTCGCCGGAGGTCGTGATGGGTGCGTCGTTGCTGACGTTGTTCCTGAGCATGGGTTGGGCGACGGGCTTCCTGACCATCATCATCGCCCACGTCGCCTTCGAGATCAGCTTCATCGCGATGACTGTGCGGGCCCGCATCCGCGGGTTCGACTGGACGTTGGAGGACGCCTCGCTGGATCTGGGTGCCGGCCCGGTGCGCACCTTCTTCAAGGTCACGCTGCCGCTGATCGTGCCCGGCATCGTGGCCGCGGCGATGCTGTCCTTCGCACTCTCGCTGGACGACTTCATCATTACCTATTTCGTCAGCGGTTCCACGGTCACCTATCCGCTATATGTCAATGCCGCCACCAAGGCGGCCGTGCCCCCGCAGATCAACGTGCTGGCGACAGCCATCCTGTTGATCAGCCTGGCCCTGCTGGCAGTCGGTACCCTCTACCGCCGCAAGCGGGTGGACCTCTCCTAGAGTGCAGGTGTGAGCCTCGAGGCGGTACTGGAATCCATCCCCCCGTTGGCGGTGTACCTCGCCGTCGGCGTCATCATCGGGCTGGAAAGTCTGGGCATCCCCCTTCCCGGGGAAATCGCCCTGGTGAGCGCCGCGGTGCTGTCCACCCAAGAGGTCGGCATCAGTCCGGTGTGGGTCGGCGTTGCGGCGATCATCGGCGCCATCGTCGGCGACTCGATCGGCTACAGCATCGGCCGGAAGTTCGGCATGTCGCTGTTCGAAAGGCTCGGCAGAAGATTCCCGAAACATTTCGGCACCGGACACGTCGCGCTGGCCAAACAGCTGTTCACCCGTTGGGGGGTGGGGGCGGTCTTCTTCGGCCGGTTCATCGCACTGCTGCGGATCCTGGCCGGGCCGCTTGCCGGTGCTCTTCACATGCGTTACCCGCACTTCCTGGCCGCCAACGCATCCGGTGCGGTCTTCTGGGCCGGCGGCACGACGGCGGTGGTGTATTTCCTCGGCCTGGCAGCCGAGAAGTGGCTTGCCCGGTTTTCCTGGGTGGCGTTGCTGCTGGCCGTCATCATCGGTATCGGGATGACCAAGCTGCTCAAAGACCGCACCCGGGCACTGATTGCACAACTGGAAGCCGAGCACGATTGGGAGTCGTTACGGCAGCCCCGGTGAGCGCGGCCGCCCGGTAACCCGGTAAAGGCGCAGCGTCTCCTCGCCGGCGACCCCGATCACCGCGTAGACCGGCCTGGCCATTCCGGCCCCGTCGAACCACAACGACGGATAGCGCACCGTGACGGCGTCGGCTTCGTAGAGTTCGGGGTTTCCCACCACGATGTATCGCACGCCGTACTCCCAGGGCCGGTTGAGCGCTG
This sequence comes from Mycobacterium sp., assembly GCA_018500005.2. Taxonomy (GTDB): domain Bacteria; phylum Actinomycetota; class Actinomycetes; order Mycobacteriales; family Mycobacteriaceae; genus Mycobacterium. The sequence goes on from JAHBAP020000583.1 coordinate 1,865, forward strand.
CCTTGAAGTCGAAATCGCTGGTGATGACGAATTGCTTGGGCCGAGCCGAACTGAGCCAGACTCCCCAGCCGCTGAAGGTGTCCATCAGCACCGAACCGTCGGGAAGTTCCAGCCGGTCCAAGTGGTCGGCAAGCAGCCGGTCGTCGACCATCAGGCGCCGGTGGCCGATGTCCTGAGCCGACCCCGGGGTGTGGTCCGGGAACAACAGCGATTTGAAGCCGAATTGCAGGGGCTGGTTGCCGATCCGCTCGTTGAACGAGGCGATCACCGTGACGGGAAACCCGGCGACGACGGATGCGCACAGCAGTGCCGCGCCGACTCGGCGGGCCTGTCCAAGCGGACGGAGTTGCGGCCGGCGGGCCGGCGGTGCCCAGAATCCCAGTGCGAGGCAGATCACCAGCGGCACCCCGAGCAGGTAGTACCGGAAGTATCCGAAGGTCGTAGTGGTGGCCTGCCCCCACGCCGCGAAGACGAGCACCGGGGCGATCACGGCCAGCGGGGCAAGCGGCGTGGGCTTTCGGGTCAACGCCCAGTGGATAACCGCGGCCCCACCCGCGATCCCCACAAACGGCTGCATGCCGAGCATCCGCGCGGCGATGCCGACCCAGTCGGCGGATCCGGCCGGCAGGGTCGGGACGTTGTCTCGCATCGTGAATCGAACGATGCTTTCGTTGCCGTATCGCGATGACACGGTTGCGAAAAGCTCCTGGTCGACCACCCAACCGCCCAGCGCCCACACGGCCGCGCTGACCACGATCGGGAACAGCACGATCGCCATATCGGCCAGCGATCTGGTCCGCCGGCCGGATCCGGCACCGCATGCAGTGGCGAGCCCGACAAAGATCGCGGCCCCGATCGCGGCCGGGATCATCTCGTAGCGAACGAGATAACCGAACCCCAGCGCCAGACCGGCCCCGGCCAGGTCGCCCGGGTGTCGCGAATCGCTCCACAACATCAGGCGGCGAACGCACCAGACGACAAAGAACGCCTCGGCAGCCTCGCTCATCCCGGATGCGCCGTACACGACGATCATGGGATGGAGGGCGAAGGCTGCGACGC
>JAHBAP020000310.1 GCA_018500005.2 Mycobacterium sp.
AAACCGAACATCGAATAGAAGATGTAAACGGGGATCATCGGTTCGTTGTGCGTCGAGTACGACGTCCCGACCGCGGTGAACGACGCGCACGAGCCGGCCTCGTTGATGCCCTCGTGCAGGATCTGGCCGGCCGGATCCTCTTTGTAGGCCAGCATCAGCTGGGCGTCGACGGCGGTGTACAGCTGGCCGTTGCGGTTGTAGATCTTCAGCGTCGGGAACCACGAGTCCATCCCGAAGGTGCGGGCCTCGTCGGGGATGATCGGCACGATCCGCTTGCCCACCGCGTTCTCCCCGGTTTCGCGCAGCAGTTCCTTGAACACCCGGACGGCCGCCATCGTGGTGGCCACCGCCTGGTTGCCGGAGCCGCCCTTGAGGGGCTTGTAGACGTCGCGGGCGGGCAGTGTCAGAGCGCGGGAGGAGTTGCGCCGCTGCGGCACGAACCCGCCCAGGGCGGTGCGGCGGTCCAGCAGGTAGCGGATCTCCGGCGCCTCCGGGCCGGGGTGGTAGTACGGCGGCAGGTAGGGGTTATTTTCCAGCTGTTCATCGGTGATCGGGATGCGGATCGCATCACGGAAGTCCTTAAGGTCTTGTAGCGCAAGCTTTTTCATCTGGTGGGTGGCGTTGCGTCCCTGGAAGTGTGCCCCCAGGGTGTAGCCCTTGATGGTCTTGGCGAGGATCACCGTCGGCTGGCCCTTGTGCTCCATCGCCGCCCGGTAGGCGGCATAAACCTTGCGGTAGTCGTGGCCGCCGCGCTTGAGGTTCCAGATGTCCGCGTCGCTGAGGTTCTGCACCAGGGCCTTGGTGCGCGGGTCGCGGCCGAAGAAGTGTTCCCGGACATAGGCGCCGTTGTTCGCGCGGTAGGTCTGGTAATCGCCATCGGGCGTCGTGTTCATCAGGTTCACCAGAGCGCCGCCGGAGTCGGCGTGCAGCAGGGCGTCCCACTCGCGGCCCCACACCACCTTGATGACGTTCCAGCCGGCACCCCGGAAGAAGGACTCCAGTTCCTGGATGATCTTGCCGTTGCCCCGGACCGGGCCGTCGAGGCGTTGCAGGTTGCAGTTGACCACGAAGGTCAGGTTGTCCAAGCCCTCCAGCGCGGCCATGTGGGACAGGCCGCGGCTCTCCGGTTCGTCCATCTCACCGTCGCCGAGGAACGCCCAGACGTGCTGATCGGAGGTGTCCTTGATGCCGCGGTCATGCAGGTAGTGGTTGAACCGGGCCTGGTAGATGGCGTTCATCGGGCCCAGCCCCATCGACACGGTGGGGAACTCCCAGAAGTCGGGCATGAGCCGCGGGTGCGGGTAGGACGGCAGACCACCGCCGGGATGGCTGTGCTCCTGCCGGAACCCGTCGAGTTGGTCCTCGGTGAGCCGTCCTTCCAGGAAGGCGCGGGCGTAGATGCCGGGGGCGGCGTGGCCCTGGATGTACACCTGATCGCCGCCGCCGGGGTGGGACTTGCCGCGGAAGAAGTGGTTGAAGCCGACTTCGTAGAGCGCCGCCGAGGACGCGTAGGTGGAGATGTGCCCGCCCACGCCGACACCCGGACGCTGGGCGCGGTGCACCATGATCGCTGCGTTCCAACGGATCCAGCGGCGGTACCTGCGTTCGACGTCCTCGTCGCCGGGGAACCAGGGTTCCAGGTCGGTCGGAATGGTGTTGACGTAGTCGGTCGAGGTCAGGGCCGGGATCGCGACTCGCTGCTCGCCGGCGCGCTCGAGCAGGCGCAGCATCAGGTAGCGCGCCCGGCCCGGGCCGGACCGGGCCAATAGATCGTCGAACGACTCGAGCCACTCCGAGGTTTCGTCGGCGTCGATGTCGGGCAGGTAGGAAGCGACACCCTCGCGGATCACCCGAACGCGTTCGGATTGGTTCGGGCTGCCGGGCAACTGGGTGGTCAATTCCGCTCCTCGCTGGCTTGAGCAGTCGATGGGGACGGGGTCTATGGTGCCGCAATCGCGCCGTTGACGGCGCAGAGTGCGGCAAGGCCGTTGAGATTCGTGCCACACGCGATTACCGCCGCCCACCCGGGTAACGTCTGTCTCCGTGCATTCCCCAGCGCTGAGCGGAACCGCGCTTCGATCGCTGATCGCCGGATTGCTGGCCGGTGGTGTGACGATCGCGGCTGTCGGCTGTACCGCGACCACCGGCGGCGACCCGACGGCCAACTCCGCCGAGGCCCCGGCCTACCGCACCTCGATGTCGGCGTCCTCGTCATCCTCGGTCGCCAGTTCCAGGGCCCGGGAGTCGGAACGCCAGGCCGCGATGACTACCAAGGCGGTCCACTCGAGCTGCGAAACATTGTCGACGACCAGTGCCGATGCCATCGACGCGGTCAACGCCTACGTCGGCGCCTTCAACGCCGAGGGCGCGGAGACCGAGGCCACCGAGGGTCCGGCCATCGACGCACTCGATCAGAGCGCCGACGCGGTGGAGGGGAGCATCACCGATATCGTGCCCGACGACATAAAAGCCGCCTTCATGCAGTGGGTTGACGGTGCGCGGGCGACCGCCGATGCGATCACCCGCAAGGCCTCGCCATCGGAGTTCAACGAGATCATCAACGATCTGAACGCCGCCCGTTCGGATGTGCTTGGCCTCTGCGACGCCACCTACTGACACTCATGTGCGACGATAGGTCGCACGACAGCCGGTATCACGCTAAAGGAGGTTGCGACGGTGGTCGCCGCAGGTGACAGCGGGCGTAGCTACGCCCAGAGGCTGGGCATCGACCCCAATCGGATCGTCCAGGAGTTGGGCTGGGACGACGACACCGACGACGAGATCCGGGCCGACGTCGAGGAGGCCTGTGGCAGCGACCTCCTCGATGAGGACGCCGACGAGGTGGTCGACGTGGTGATGCTCTGGTGGCGTGAAGACGACGGGGACCTGGTGGACCGGTTGATGGACGCCATCGCACCGCTGGCCGAAGATGGAATCATCTGGGTGCTCACGCCCAAGACCGGAAAACCGGGCCACGTGGCGCCGGCCGACATCGCCGAGGCGGCACCCACAGCCGGGCTCATGCAGACCTCCTCGGCCAATCTCGGGGACTGGATCGGCAGCCGGTTGGTGCAACCGAAGTCGAAAGCAGCCGGGAGGCGGGTATGACAGTGGCAGTAGGCGCCGAGGCGCCGGATTTCACCCTCAAGGACCAGAACGGCCAGCCGGTCACCCTCAGTGGCTTCCGCGGCAAGAAGAACGTGTTGCTGGTTTTCTTCCCGCTGGCGTTCACCGGCATCTGCCAGGGCGAGCTCGACGAGATCCGGGACAACCTGCCCAGCTACGACAATGACGACACCACGACGTTGGCCATCTCGGTGGGTCCGTCGCCGACCCACAAGATCTGGGCCACCGAGAGCGGGTTCACCTTCCCGGTGCTGTCCGACTTCTGGCCGCACGGTGCGGTCGCCCAGGCCTACGGGGTGTTCAATGACGACGCCGGATTCGCCAACCGGGGCACCTTCCTGATCGACCGCGACGGGGTGGTCCGCTTCGCGGAGTGCAAGCAGCCCGGTGAGGCGCGTGACCAGAAGGTGTGGACCGAGGCGTTGGCTGCGGTCAACGCCTGAGGTAGCCTGCGCGGGCACGGGATTGATCGGTCCCGTGATCTCGGGCGTGTAGCTCAGTGGTAGAGCTCTGGTTTTACACACCAGCGGTCGGGGGTTCGAAACCCTCCGCGCCCACCAGTTCAGCAGGGGTTTTTGGGGTGTTCTGCCCCGATTTTGCCCGCTTCTTCCCCGAAGCGGATCGGGCCGGCGGGGTTCGCGAGACCCGAACGGCTTAAACCTGAAGGATTTCAATCAGGCTGGCGCGAACCTGCTGGAGCTATCCTTACCGGCTGTTCCCGCTCCCCGCTACCCCGGCAGCTTCTCACCCAACTCAAACCTCCAGTTGGCATCGGTGGGCGATTGGACCTCGGTGATGGTGATGGCCAGGCGGAACTCCTGACCGGAGCGTCGCAGCACGCAATCCTCGGATGCGCCGACCTTGGCCGGTAGCCCACTCGGGCAGGTGACCCGAACGGGCGGGCCGGGAAACTTCATACGCAACTCTTGACTGGTGATCTGCTCAAGGTCGGTGCGAGATATACCGGTCGAAGCCTTCTCGCTTGGCGGAGCTTGCTCGACATGACGGGGTTTCACCCACAGCGTCACGGCAGCGATCACTGCGGCCACAGCAATCACGGACACCAACGCCAACGCCCAGCGCAGACCCTTGGTGGAGTCCGGGTAGCTGGACCTGTACTCGTCCCGCGGCCCCATTGTCATCACCATGATCCTAGGCGGGGGACCGGCATTACGTGGTGGGGAGGCGATCCCGTTTGCGGCTTAGACGGGCATGCCTCGGTGCCTGCGCCGCAGTGCTGCCAACGACGGTGGTTCGGCTTGCGGAAGGCAGTGGCTGGGGAATAATTGCCCGAACGATGCGGTCGGCTTCGGGCGGCTAGGGGGATGATGAGCGACCTCGATGGCTTGCCGGTTGAAGTGAAGGACCGTGTCTTCGAAGCGGTCCAGGCCGAGTTGCGGGTCACCGGACTCGACCGGTTCAGTATCGACGGTGTCGCCCGCCGCGCGGGAGTCGATCCTGGTCTCATCCGCCGGCAGTGGCCCGACCGCCGGGTACTGATCATGGACGTCATGCTGGCCCGGACCAGATCCTCGAAGTGGAACCCGGATACTGGAAGTCTCTACTCCGACCTCGACGCGATCGCCGCACTCGCCGTGGAGAACTCCCAGAGCGAGGCCGGTCGGGCACTATTCCGTCGCGTGCTGCCTGGCGGCGGTGACGTGGATTTCGCCGAGATCGGCGCTGATCTGTGGACGGCGCGTTTCCGTGACGCTGCCAAGGTCTTGCAGCGGGCCGCCGATCGGGGCCAGTTGCGCGACGGCGTCGTACCCGATGAGGCGATCCGGATGTTCGCTGCGGCGTTCTACTACGACGTCGTGTTCAACGACTCTCCGGTTCGTCCCGAGTACGTCGACCAGGTTGTCGACATCTTCCTGCACGGCGTCCTCGGAGCCGCAGGCAGAGACCGCCCCTGGCCGGAGGTCGAGTCCATGCCGCGGCCTCCCGAATTCGCCGACCCGACTGTCCCGGCCCATCAGCCCGTCGCCGGGGCCCGCCGTGCCGCCGTTCTCATGCGCGTGCGGGCCGCCGCGCCCCCGGGCCCGGTCGTACTGCTCGAAGCGGGTCGCGAC
>JAHBAP020000474.1 GCA_018500005.2 Mycobacterium sp.
CACCCCGTCGAGCAGGTCGCCGAAGCGGTAGTGGTATGTCAGGTGCTGGACGAAGTCGAGCAACATCGTCGTCGCCGCGCCGGAGACATTGGAGAGCCTCGGGCCGAGTGTTTCGTACACCGCCCCGATACCGTCGCGGGCAAAGGTCGACCCGGCCGGCCAGAACTTCTGGTACCAGTCCGCGGTGACGAGGTTGACCTGGTTCTTGAAGTTGACCCGCATCCACTGCTGGACGGGCGGGTGCACGTTGAACATGAACTGCTCGATGTTGCGCGGCCCCAGGGTCAGGATGCCGGTGACGTAACTGGTGACGTCGGGCGTCGGCTCGCCGAACATGCCCCAGATCGCCGATGGCGGGCGATTGGCGAGATTCGTCTGGTTTCCGGCCAGCAAGGCCGGCATCGACGCGACATTGGGCCACGGCCGGTACAGCGTGGCATCGGGCCACAGATCCTCGTCGGCAGCGACCACGTCGGCGTTGTTGTAGACGACGATCACGTTCTTGTCGATCGCCCACAGCTCAGCCAGCGTGGCCGAGGTGCCCAGCGCCCGGGGAACCATCCGCGACCCGAACGCTGCGTCCATCTCGGCGATGACCTCGGCGTGCGTCTCCGGGCTGAAATTCTTGATTCCCTGGATGTAGATGACGAGAGCTTCTTTCGGGTGGGCGGTGGCGAACGCAGCGATGTCGTCGACCACCTCGTCGAAGAGCACCGAGCGCAGTCCGTGTTCCAGGTAGATCTGCCCGTCGGGCTCGTTGGTCAGCCGCAGGTCGACATAGCGGATGCCGTCGTTGAACTGCTCGGAGAGATCCTTGGACTGGGTCTTGCCCCAGCCGGCCGCGATCGGCTTGACGATCAGGTCCTGCAGGAAGCCGGGAAGCTCGGTGAGGAAACCGAACTGGTCCTTGCCGGTCAGCGCCCACGGCGATTTCGGGGTGATGCCGTAGCTCCCCGGGTCGTGGGTGCCGGGAAAAGGCAGCAGGGTCAGCGGCAGCGTCGGCAGTGCGGGCAGCTCGGCGATCCAATTGGCCAGGTCGACGTTCAGCGGACCGACCGGGTCGACGGAGTAACCGAAACTCACCGACTGCGGCCGGCTCGCCGAAAGATCTGCACCGGCCTCGTTGCGGAAGTTCAGCCCCTCGTTGGTGTACTCGAAGGCCTGCAGCCGGACCGGACTGGTCGACGGGTCACCCGGATCCAGCGGCGCGGCGTCGCGGTAGAAGATCTTGTCGGGCTGCTCGCAGTTGTCGGCGTAGGCGCATGTCGGTGCGTCGATGGGTGTGACGCCGCCGTACTCGACCTGCACCCAGGCATCGGTGAGCCCGTTATCCGTGACGAACATGCTCAGCGTCTGGCCGGTGTCGGAGTACAACTGCCCGAAGTCTCCGGTCACGATGACTGCACGCCCAACCGAATTCGCGCCGATGAAGGCCGACAGTTGCTCGATCTCCGCGTTGGTAAGTGACCCGCCGCTGGTGTCGACGTTGTAGACGTCGATCGACGATCCGCCCGGGATGTGCTGGCGGGTGTAAGTGAATCCGCCTGGGTTGAGCAGATTCGGCCGGGTCGCCCAGGCCTGCCGGTTGATGCTCTCGAGGTCGTAGGCCGACAGCGAGTTCAACCCGTCGGAGAACGGCGCACCGGCCGGCCACGCCCAGACCGGAACCGATGGGGCGGTCCGGTCGGGGAAGTCCGCCTCAGCGATCAGGAACTGGTGATATCCGACGTCCTGCTGAACGTTGACGATATCGAAATCGGTTATCCGCGAACCGATCTGGATCGTGTTGGCGAAACGCGGCAGCGGCCCGCCGGAGAACGGGACTGGCATCCCGGAGATGTTGTAGGTCAGCACCGTGAAGTCACCGGCGATATCGGAGCGGATGTCGACGTCGTTGAACACCGTCACCGTGGCGGTGTCACGGTGCCCGCCGGAAAGTCCGGTCCCCAGGATGCCGAAGGCACCGTTGAGCAGGTTCTCCCAGGCGTGGGTGTGCGGGGAGGTGTCATCGCTGACCACGAAGGAGAAGGTGTCAGTCCCGGTGAAGTCCGCGTCCGGGGTGTATGTGAACGATCCGGTGGCGTTGTCGACGACCACCGTTCCGCGCTGTGGTGCGCCGGGCTGACCCGACGCAGGCACCGAATAGACGAGTCGGTTTCCGTCGGCGTCGGTGGCGGTGAACGCGATGGGGGCGCTGGTCTCCCCGCCGGGGAGTTGGAGGGCGATCTGCATCGGGGCGGCCACCGGGCCGGCGTTGAAGAACACCTTCCTGATCATCGGCGGCAGCAGACTTCCGCTCCACCACGGGTAGAGGTTGGCATAGGTATCCACCCAGACCTTGACGCCGGCCAGGAGGTCCGCGACCGGGTTGGCCGCGACGGCGCGCACCCCAGCGACCGGGTCCGCCGACTGGGGAACCAGGCCGCGCCGCAACAGCAGTAACGCCCCCGACACCAACTCGGCGATCGGCTCGGCAGTTCCACCCGCGCGCCGGCCCACGCCGGTGCGCAACCCGCGCGCCGCTCGCACGATCGGGGCGGTGAGAGCGTGGTCGGTGACCAACGGCTGGGGGGCCGACGCCGTCGAGGCGGCCGGTACTACGGGGTTGGCCGACTGCGGCACACCCGGGGTCGCGAGAGTCGACGGTCTCGGGGTCACGGGCGCGCTCGCGGCCACCGGCGGGTCGATGGCAACCGGGCGGTCGGCGCGCGGTGCGGGCCGGGTGGGAATCCGCACCGGCACCGAGGGCCGTCCGGCCGCGGCCGGCAGTGCCCGCCCACCGGAGGGGTCTCTGGACTGGGCAGGCCTCGGTACAGCGCTCTTGACGCGGGGCGTCCTCGCGGAGGACCGGGCGGAGCGGCCCGCCGGCTGTTGGTCATTGCGACCGGATGTCGCTGCGGTCTCGGGCGACTCGGCGCCGCCGCCTGCGGAAGCGGTCCCCAACGCCTGCGGGCCGGCCATCGACAGCCCCGCAGCCAGGCTTGCCACCACCATCCGTCCTGCAAACTTGGCCATGGGCAGGACGATAGCGACTCCTACCGGCCTGGGGTGCGGTTTGCGGCGGTCACACCGGTGGTCACGACGTCGGAAGCGGAACGGGCGTCGGCTTCAATTTCTGGTTGGTCGAAGCGGGCTGACCCCAGGACGGGTCCACGTCATTCGGCCAGTAGACGCCCGCATGAAAAGGGATCTCGCCGCTGTAGGCCGTGTTCCAGGGACCGCCGGTGGCCACCTGCGCGGGATCGGCGTAGGCCGACATCAGCGCGTAGGGCAGATCGGCCGAATAGAACGGCAGGGGGACAGGGCTCACCCCGCAGGAGACGGTGTTCCAGTCGGCCGTGGCCGAAGCGCTCGGGGAGGACGGCCCGCGGGCCGGGTAGCCGTCGCGCCTCAGGTCTTGGACAAGCTGCGCTCGCGCAGGCTGTCATAGATCGGCGGGGACCCCACCCGATAAGCGGCCCGCCCCCCCCAGGCCCTTGGGGGCCGGGTCCGGGGGGTCCCCGCCGGGGGGGCGGTCGGCCCCGCGGCCCCAACCCAC
>JAHBAP020000168.1 GCA_018500005.2 Mycobacterium sp.
ACAGGGCGCTGGCGCGGGTCCGGACCAGTGCGCTGCGCCGGACCCGCGCCAGCGCCCTGTGCCCCGGCCGCGGCACCCCGCCCGGCACGCCACCGGCAGCCGACCACAACCGGAGTGAGCCCCGGACGATGTCCAGTGCACAAGACCTGTGCCGGGCCGAAACCGGGCCGCGACTGTAGCGCTGACATTGGACCGCGCGGCGCAGATGGGAATCCCTGTCGTCGGCGACGTCGATCTCCAGACCCGCCTCGCCGAGGACGCGTATCGCCGTCCGCATCCGGGCCAGCACGGCGGTGTCGGTGAGGGGTGTCTCCACGACCTGATGGTCCAGCGCCGGAACATGTGGCGCGAGTCACCCGAGGAGGTGACTGTTGATATCGCAACTGTTAGGTATCAATCTGTCCAGCGATGCTGGGTTCGGGGTCCGGATGGGCCACCATGGATCAATGCATGCGCAGCGTGAGGGTTCAACCACGCCCGAGACAGCTACGCACCAGCGCCGCGTGACCAGTTTCCGCTCCCGTCGGTCCGCGTTGACCGAGGCTCAGCAGGAGGTCTGGGACAGGTTGTGGCCGAGCCTGGGTCGCCAGGCGGTCGTTGCCGGCGAACCTGTACGGCCGCTGGACGCTCAAACCTGGTTCGGCCGGAATGCCCCGCTCATCCTCGAGATCGGATGCGGCACCGGCACGTCCACCATCGGGATGGCGTTGGCCGAGCCGGACACCGATGTGATCGCCGTGGAGGTCTATCGCCGCGGCCTGGCCCAACTCCTCAGCGCCATCGATCGTGCAGAGGTGACCAACATCCGACTCGTCCGCGGCGACGGAGTGGACGTGCTCGAGCACCTGATCGCCCCCTCGACGCTGCAGGGTGCGCGGGTGTTCTTTCCCGACCCGTGGCCGAAGTCGCGCCACCACAAGCGGCGGCTTTTGCAGCCGGCGACCTTCGCGCTGATCGCCGATCGGCTGCGGCCCGGGGGTGTGTTGCATGCGGCCACCGATCACGCCGGCTACGCCGAACAGATCGCCGAAGCCGGCGACGCCGAACCACTGCTGCGTCGCGCGGGCGCCGACGAGTCGTTGCCGATCTCGGTGCAGCGGCCCATCACCAAGTACGAGACGAAGGCTCGCGAGGCGGGCCGCGCAGGGACCGAATTCATCTGGATCAAGGCCGAGCGGGGGCAAGCATGACGGTGATCGACGAGGCCTCCGGGCAGACCATCGCCATCGTGACCGAGGGCCCACCAGAGACGCATGTGCAACCTGCGGTCAAGCGGGTACTTCTGGTGTGGGATGCGCCCAATCTCGACATGGGACTCGGCGCGATCCTCGGTGGCCGGCCGACCGCGGCGCATCGGCCACGTTTCGACGCCCTCGGACGCTGGCTGCTGGCCCGGACCGCCGAGTTGTCCGCCGGTTCGCCCGAGGTGTCGATAGAACCCGAGGCCACGGTGTTCACCAACATCGCCCCGGGCAGTGCGGACGTGGTTCGCCCTTGGGTGGAAGCGCTGCGCAACGTGGGGTTCGCCGTATTCGCGAAGCCGAAGATCGGTGAGGACAGTGACGTCGACAGCGACATGCTGGACCACATCGCCCAGCGGTACGAGGAGGGTCTGGCGGGCGTGCTGGTGGCGTCGGCCGACGGCCAGGCGTTCCGCCAGCCGCTGGAGGACATCGCGCGGTCCGGCATCCGGGTGTCGGTATTGGGATTTCGCGAACATGCCAGCTGGGCGTTAGCGTCGGATACCTTGGATTTCGTCGATTTGGAGGATATCCCCGGAGTTTTTCGCGAGCCCTTGCCCAGAATCGGCTTGGACTCGCTACCAGAGCAAGGAGCATGGCTGCAGCCGTTCCGGCCGCTGTCCGCGCTTTTGACCTCGCGGCTGTAGCCGGTCGCGCGGTCGATTTGATTCTGCGGATTTCAGCTTAAGAAAAAGGAGATCGAGTGTTCGCCTGGTGGGGTCGAACCGTATACCGGTATCGATACATCGTTATCGGTCTCATGGTCGCGTTGTGTATCGGCGGCGGCATCTTCGGCATCGACCTGGGTAAGCACGTCACCCAGAGCGGTTTCTACGATGAGGGCAGCCAGTCGGTCAAGGCCTCCCTGCTGGCCGACGGCGCGTACGGCCGCGATACCTCCGGCCACATCGTGGCCATCTACACCGCACCGGACGGCAAGACCGTCGACGACCCGGAGTTCAGCAAGAAGATCCTGGAAAACCTCGACCAGGCTCAGAAGGACCACCCGGACGAAATCCTGCGGGCGATCGGCTACTTCAAGAGTCCTGACTTGCTCAAGAACATGGCCGACGCCGACAAGAAGCACGCTTTCATGTCGATCCAGCTCAAAGGCGACGACGACGACACCATCCTGAACAACTACAAGAAGGTCAAGGACAGCCTCAACATCGACGGGATCGATGTGAAACAGGCAGGCCTGCAGCCCCTGGCCAACGAACTGACCGGCACCATCGGCAAGGACCAGCAGCGTGCCGAGGTGGCCGCGATCCCACTGGTGGCGGTCCTGCTGTTCTTCGTCTTCGGCGGCGTGGTGGCTGCCAGCCTCCCGGCCATCATCGGCGGTCTGTCGATCGCAGGCGCCCTGGGCATCATGAGACTGACGGCCGACTTCACCCCGGTGCACTTCTTCGCCCAGCCGGTGGTGACGCTGATCGGTCTGGGTATCGCCGTAGACTACGGGCTGTTCATCGTCAGCCGGTTCCGAGAAGAGCTCGCCGAGGGCTATGACACGGAGACGGCGGTACGGCGGACGGTGATGACCGCCGGACGGACTGTGGTGTTCTCAGCGGTGATCATCGTGGCGTCCTCACTGCCGCTGCTGCTGTTCCCACAGGGCTTCCTGAAGTCGATCACCTACGCGATCATCGCTTCGGTGATGCTGGCGGCGGTGCTGTCGATCACCGTGCTCGCGGCGATCCTGGCCATCTTGGGCCCGAACGTCGACGCGCTGGGCGTCAACACCCTGCTGCGGGTGCCATTCCTGGCCAATTGGCCGTTCTCCCGCAAGATCATCGACTGGTTCGCCGAGAAGACCCAGAAGACCAAAACTCGCGAAGAAGTCGAGAACGGGTTCTGGGGCAAGCTGGTCAACCGTGTGATGAAGCGCCCGGTGATGTTCGCCGTCCCCATCATCCTGATCATGATCGCGATGATCATTCCGCTCGGGAAGCTGTCGCTGGGCGGCATCAGCGAGAAGTACCTGCCGCCCAACAATTCGGTGCGACTTGCACAGGAAGAGTTCGACAAGGTCTTCCCCGGTTTCCGGACCGAGCCGATCACGCTGGTCATCCAGAACGACGACGGCAAGCCCGTCACCGATCAGCAGGTCGCCGAGATCCGGGCCAAGGCGATGGGGATAAGCGGGTTCATCGACCCTGACAACAACCCCGACGCGATGGGGAAGGAACGTCCGTATCTGGACGGGGCGTCCAAGGATCCGTCGGTTCGGGTTATCCAGAACGGTCTGGTGAGCCGCAACGACGCCGCCAAGAAGATCACCGAATTGCGGGCGATCGTTCCGCCCAGGGGTGAGTCGCTCTACGTCGGCGGCACCCCGGCTCTGGAGCAGGACAGCATCCACAGCCTGTTCTCCAGGCTGCCGTTGATGGTGCTGCTGCTGATCACGACCACCACCATCCTGATGTTCCTGGCGTTCGGTTCACTGGTGCTGCCGATCAAGGCAGCGTTGATGAGCGCGCTCACGCTGGGGTCGACGATGGGTGTGCTCACCTGGATGTTCGTCGAGGGCCACGGGTCCGGGATCATGAACTACACCCCGCAGCCCCTGATGGCGCCGATGATCGGGTTGATCATCGCGGTGATCTACGGCTTGTCTACCGACTACGAGGTATTCCTCGTCTCTCGCATGGTGGAAGCCCGTGAGCAGGGCATGTCCACCACCGAGGCGATCCGGATCGGAACGGCCACGACCGGCCGGCTCATCACCGCCGCCGCACTGGTTCTGGCGGTCGTCGCCGGCGCATTCGTGTTCTCCGATCTGGTGATGATGAAGTACCTCGCCTTCGGCCTGCTGATCGCGCTGCTGCTCGACGCCACCGTCGTCCGGATGTTCCTGGTGCCAGCCATCATGAAACTGCTCGGCGACGACTGCTGGTGGGCTCCGAAGTGGATGAAGCGGTTGCAGCACAAGATCGGTCTGGGCGAGACCACCCTGCCCGACGAGCGCAAGCGGATCGCGCTGCCGGCGGCCCATGAGGCACAACCCGAACACCCGAAACCGGAGGAGGCCTTCGTCGGTGCCGGAGCCCCGACCATGCCGGCACCGGCCAGTTCCCCGCGCCTACCGGTCGCCGAACCGGTAGAGGAGGCTCCCACCACCCGGTTCGAGTCGGCCCGGTTCGAGTCGACCCAGAGTCGCGAGGACCGCGACATCGGTTCGTGGCTGGGGGAATTGCGCCGTAAGGCCTCGAAGCGACCCGTCGAGGCGGTGGATTCGTCTGCCGAGCCGACGACCGTGTTGCCCTCCAACGAGCCGACTTATGTGATCGTTACGCCTCAGGACGACGCGATGGACGCCACGATGGCGATTCCCGCAGCGGCCGCGGACCCGATGTCCTCGGAAGAGACCCGCGCGATCCCGGTGAGCCGGCCGGCCGGCGACTCCGAGGTCGCGACCGAGAAACTCAATGCCCGCGGGGTGAGTGCCCAGGACCTGCTGCGCCGGGAAGGCCGCATCTAAGCGTTCGGAACGCTGTCCGGTTCGGCTTCGATGAACGCCTCGTGGCCGGACTCGAGTTCGGCTTCCTCCAGTTCGGGGTCGGGTGCTGCCAATACCCGGATCGCGCTATTGAGGACGGCCAGCACCGGCACCGACAGAAGTGCGCCGACGATCCCGGCAAGCACCCCTCCGGTGGCCAGCGCCAGCACGATCGCCAGCGGGTGGATCGACACCGCACGGCCCATCAGAACCGGTTGCAGCACATGGGCTTCCAACTGCTGGACCGCGATGATCAGTCCGAGCGTGATCAGCGCGTAGACGAAGCCCTTGGCCAGCAACGCCACCACCACAGCCAGGAACCCGGTCAGGACCGCGCCCACCAACGGGATGAACGCGCCGATGAACACGAGCGAGGCCAGTGGCAGCGCCAGTGGAATCCCCATGATGGCCAGGCCGGTGCCGATACCGATGGCGTCGACCAGTGCCACCAGGAATGTCGCGCGCACGTAGCCGATCAGTGAATTGAAACCGGCCCGGCCGGCATCGCGAACCCGTTGCCGGGTACCGGCCGGCACCACGGCGGTCAGGAACGCGTAGATATTGCGCCCGCCGTAAAGCAGGAAGATCAGCGTGAACAGCATGAGTAGAGCGCCGGTGATGATTTCGGTGATCGTCGCGGCGGTGGACAACGCCCCGCTGGTGATCTTCTCCTGGTTGTCGCGAAGCCCCTTCACGACGGCGTCTCCGGCACTCTCGATCTGGCTGTGACTCAGATGCAAGGGGCCCTCGATCAGCCAGTTGGTGGCGTTGTCGATGCTTCGGGTGACCTGTTCGGTGAGGGCGGGAAGACCGGAGACGAATTGGCTCACAACGAAAGTCATGAGGCCGCCGAACACCGTGATAGCGGTCAGCAAGACCAGTGCGACGGCACCACCGCGAGGTGCGCCACGCCGGTCCAGCCAGTCAACTGCGGGTACCAGAAGGGCGGTCAGGATGACCGCCAGCGCCACCGGCACCACGATCACTTTGAGACGTGCGACGAGCCAGAGCACAGCGAGGACGGCGGCGCCAATCACCAGTAGACGCCAGGCCCACTCGGCGGACTTGCGAACGAACGGGTCGACGGCGTCGTCGTCGCGCGTGCCGAGCATCCGTTCAGCCTAAACACCGGGTGCCGCAGCTAGGCTGAAATCGTGGCCCACGACGCGCCGGCCAGCGCTGACCGCGGTTCGGGACGCCGCGGCAAGTACTGGTGGGCCCGCTGGGCGCTGCTAGGCCTGGCGGCCGTCATCCTGGCAGTCGAAGCCAGCTTGGTGTGGGATCAGCTGGCCAAGGCCTGGGCGAGCCTGCTGTCGGCGAACCTTTGGTGGGTGCTGGCCGCGGTGGCGGCGGCCATGCTGTCGATGCACAGCTTCGCCCAGATACAGCGAACCCTGCTGCGGTCGGCGGGAGTGACCGTTCGGCAGTGGCGTTCAGAGGCGGTGTTCTACGCGGGCAACGCGCTGAGCACGACGATGCCCGGCGGCCCGGTGCTGTCTGCGACATTCGTCTACCGCCAGCAGCGGCAGTGGGGCGCCTCCCCGGTGGTCGCCTCCTGGCAGTTGGTGATGTCCGGTGCGCTGCAGGTCGTCGGCTTGGCCGTGATCGGTCTGGGCGGGGCATTCCTGTTGGGCGCCAAGGACAATCCGTTCTCACTGCTGTTCACCCTCGGCGGGTTCGTGGCGATGATCCTGCTGGCGCAGGCGGTCGCAACCAGGCCGGAACTCATCGACGGTATCGGCGTGAAGGTGCTTCGCTGGGTGAATTCCGCGCGGGGCAAGCCGGCCGATGCCGGTCTGGGAAAGTGGCGAGAAACCCTCGCTCAATTGGAGTCGGTCAGTCTGGGCCGTCGTGCGCTCGGCGAGGCCTTCGGTTGGTCGGTCTTCAACTGGGTCGCGGACGTGGCGTGCCTGGCGTTCGCCGCCTACGCGGCGGGCGGCAATCCCTCACTGCCCGGCCTGACCGTCGCCTACGCGGCGGCCCGTGCGGTCGGGGCGATCCCGCTGATGCCGGGTGGCCTGCTGGTAGTCGAGGCCGTCCTGGTGCCGGGCCTGGTGTCCAGTGGCATGGCGCTGCCGTCGGCGATCTCGGCGATGCTGATCTACCGGTTGGTGAGTTGGATCTTCATCTCGGCGATCGGATGGGTGGTGTTCTTTGTAATGTTCCGCACCGAAGGGGCGCTGGATCCCGACGCGGTCGTCGATGAGCTGACCGAGAACCCTCCCGGGCAAGATAGGCAACCATGACGAACCGTTCCGCGCCAGCTTTCGCCGCCGATGTCGCGTCCATCCTCATCTTCGTCGCGATCGGAAGGCACAACCACAGCGAAGGCGTGACACCAGGCGGCGTGCTGTGGACGGCCTGGCCGTTCCTGGCCGGCTTGGCGCTGGCCTGGATCATCTTCCGGGCCTGGCGTCGGCCGACGACGGTCTACCCGACTGGCGTCGCAGTGTGGCTCAGCACCGTCGCCATCGGAATGGGATTGCGGTCCGGGATCGGCGAGGGAACCGCCGTCAGCTTCGTCGTGGTTGCCACGCTGGTGACCGGGGTGCTGCTGCTGGGGTGGCGGGCCGCTGTCAGGCTGGCCGCCCGCAGGAAGGCTTA